>JBIJCS010000208.1:0-7966 GCA_044344575.1 Pirellula sp.
CAAGGAAGGTGTTGTTACGCCTGTTGATTCTGCGAAGGAGACGGGCATTGAGGGATTGAAGGCGCGGTTGCGTTATGAGATTCCGGTGGAGCGGTGGTTTCCTTTTCGTTTTGAGGTGCGAGGGGAGCGAGCGCGGGTATGGTTAGATGCATTGAAGGATGAGTCACCATTGCTTGAAGTGGTTCTGGACGCATCGGTGATGACATCCGGAACGCTTGGGGTTGCGAGTTGGGGTGGTTCGATCTCGCTGGATGGTGCTGAGCTAGAGGCGCACTCGCTACAGAAAGATGAGCGACAGGATTCTGGGGAGCATACAACGGGTGCGGAGGGCTTGAAGGGTGCATCGCAGAGAACGGAGGCAATAGCGTTAGCAAGAGCGAGGGGAGGGAGAAGCGTGTTTGGTCCTCCGAAGTCTTGGACGAGTTATGGTGGTCAGTGGACGCTACGTAGAGATGGAGTAGTGGAGGTGATGGCGGAGCAGGGGCCGAAGCTGCTATGGGATGAGGTTGCTGTAAAGGATGGCGAGGTATCTGTTGAAGTGAAGATGCTTCCTGGTGCTGCGAATATTGGGGGATTGATTTTTTGTGTAAGTGATCCGAAGGTAGGTGCGGATAATTGGTATGGGTATGAGTTGTCTTTGGACTTGCCGAACAAGTCGTTGCTTTTTGGCGAGCATCGAAACAATTGGACTCCGATGGCACGCGTATCGGCAGGGATTGAAGCGGGTCGATGGCATAGGCTTCGCAGTCGGATCGAGTCACAGCCGCAGGGCGGAACAAAGTTAACCGTGTGGTTGGATGACATTTCCGACCCGGTGCTTGAGCAATTCCTTCCGCAGCCGTTGCCTGGCGGAGGGGTAGGATTGAGGACATGGGGATCGGCGATGGAGTTTCGAGATTTTTCGATTCGAGCTGACGGTAAGGAGGCTCGATCGGATTGGACTGAGCAAGGGGAGAGCTTTGGTGATCAAGGGGGCGGTTTGGGGGAGGTCGAGGTGGTGAAAGATTGGTCGAGGAAGAAGGCGTTGGAGATGTTGGGTCGGACCTTGATGAACTTGAATGAATTCCTTTATGTGGATTGAAGATGGAAGCGAATAGAAGAAAATTTTTAGGCGACACTGGAGCTGGATTTACTGGTTTGGCTTTAGCATCGCTGTTAGCGGAGCAGGGATTTTTGACAGGGGGTAGTGCGTATGGAATTCAAGGAGATGCAGATCGCAGGTTAGGAGTTGCGAGTGCGTTGGGTGCAGAGGTTGCGGCGAAGGCAAAGTACTGCATCTTTTTGTACATGTATGGTGGTCCTTCGCAGATGGACTTGTTTGATTACAAGCCTGAGTTGCAGCGACGGGATGGAGAAACGGTACGGATAGAGTTACGGCGCAACGACATCAAGGAGGGGAAGTTATTAGGATCAAAGAGAAGATTTGCGCAGCATGGCGAGAGTGGATTGTGGTGTTCGGATGCGTTACCGAATTTGTCGAAGCACATGGACAAGTTGGCAGTGATCAAAAGTTTGTATCAGGATTCTTTTGCGCATGGGTCGGCGAATTTGCAGATGAATTGTGGGAGGATTCAGCAGGGTTATCCATCGCTCGGGTCATGGTTGAGTTATGGGTTGGGAACTGAGAATCGCAACTTGCCGAATTTCGTAGTGATGTTAGATCCACGTGGTGGGCCGATACCTGGGGCACCGAATTGGGGATCGGGTTTTATGGAGGCGGCTCATCAGGGGACGGTGCTGCGAACTAGCAGTGAACCGATATTGGATTTAAATCCTTATGAGCGGTTACCATCTTCGATGCAGCGACAGCAGATCGATGTGTTGAATGAGCTCAACAGGGAGCATTTTCATTCGCGATCGAGCAATTCGGAGTTGGAAGCTCGCATTGCGGCTTATGAGTTGGCGTTTCAATTACAGAGCAGTGCTCCTGAGGCATTGGATTTATCTGGGGAGACGCAAGAGACGTTGGATATGTATGGATTGAATTTGCCTGCGGGTGGACATCGATTATCGGTGGGGCCATCGGTTTTTGGTCGGCAGTGTTTGATAGCCAGAAGGCTTGTGGAGCGGGGTGTACGATTCATACAGATCTACAGTGGGGGAGGTCACCAGCAGCAGAACTGGGATGCGCACTTTGGCGTTGAGGAGAATTTAGCGATTCATTGTCCGGAGGTTGACCAGCCGATAGCGGCGTTATTGACAGACTTACAGCGGCGTGGGTTGCTGGAAGAGACCTTGATTGTTTGGGGAGGGGAGTTTGGCAGGCAACCTGTATCGCAGGGGGAGCAGGGGGGGCGTGATCACAATCCGAAGGGTTTTACGTATTGGTTAGCTGGGGGAGGAGTTCGTGGAGGAACGAGTTATGGTCAGACGGATGATTTGGGTTCGGAGGCGGTGGAGGATCGTCGGCATATTCGCGACTTGCATGCGACGATCTTAAGGTTGATGGGATTGGATCATAACTTGTTAACCTATTTTTATGGTGGGTTGGATCACAAGTTGACGGGGGTTCAGGAAGCGAATTTCATTCGCGAGGTCATTGCATAGAGATGCGATTGACTGTTGGGTTGTTTTGTCGAATCCGATGCTATGGGCGGGGGGATTCGTCAAGACGCGAGAGAGGATGGTGGGACTTGGGTGGTTGAGGATTGGATAATTGGGAATCGGATTGTGAAAGCGGTACCTTTGCCGACGGTGCTTTCGACACGGATTCGACCTTTATGTTCTTCGATGATTGCTTTGCATGCGGAGAGTCCTAAGCCGGTGCCACCTTTTCCGGAAGCATCGGGACCTGATTTCGTGGTGAAGAATCGGTCAAAGATTTTTGGGAGTAGTTCTTTGGGGATTCCTGGACCATTGTCGCGGACGACTAAGCAAGCGGAGTTTGATTTTGGTTCGTAGTGTACACCGATACGAATGGTTCCATTTTCTCGAATGGCTTGTCGTGCGTTGGTGATTAGGTTTAGCAGTAGGCGTTGGAGTTTGGAGGGTGAAGCGGAGATCAGAGGTGTATCCGAGAAGTCTCGTTCGACATCGATACGATATTTCAGAAGTTCTTTTTCTAGGAGTACGAGTGCGTCTTCGACGACTTGAGCAAGGTTTGTAGGTTCGAGTGAGGAGCTATCAGCGCGAGCGAGACCTAGTACGAGGTTTGTGATTTTTGCTCCGCGGTTTGCGGCATCTAGGATGCGCTGGAGAGCTTTGTCGCGTGTTGGCTCGTCTTTATGTCGCAGTCCGAGTTTGGCGTAGTTTAGGATAGTCATCAACAGGTTGTTGAATTCATGGGTAGTGGTGCTTGCCAATTCTCCGACGCTAGCGAGTCGTTCGCACTGGATCAGGCGTTGTTCAAGTTGAGCGAGCAGCTCATCTTGTGTCGAGGTTGTGCGTTGGTTATCCATTGTTGTTGGTATTTTTGGCGATTCCATCCGGCGGGCGTTTTGAAATTACAAGCGTTTCGAGCAAGTAAAGAAGATGCCTTGTACTTTTCGTGGTTGAGTTGCTAGAGTCGTTATCGGAAGTTTGGGGGTGGTGGACGCATGCAAAACTGTGGCAAACGAGGGGGAAGGTTGGCGTGAACTCTGTAGAATCCCTCGAAATGATGCTAGCAATAGCTAGTCAAGAAGGAATTACGGTCCGCAGTGAGTGGTTAGGGGGTGTGCGGGGTGGGTTGGTGCGAGTGGGGCGGAGGGCTTTTTTGTTTGTGGATGAGTCTTTGACGGTTCCAGAGCAATTGGAGCAAGTGCGTTTGGCTTTGGGGGAGTTAGACTGGACGGAGACGGAGCATGCGGGTGCGATGGCACGGTTGTTGGGTGGATGATTGGGTTTGAGCCAAAATTAGCTGAAGAACTAATTAGTGATCTGATCGAGAGATGATTTCTTTATCGAAGTAGTTGATAGCCATGCCTGCGTCGACGATGATTGTTTGCGCGTTGATGCCTGCTGAGCGTGGAGAGAGTAGGAATACTGCGGCATCGGCAACTTCTTGGGTTTTGAGTCCTTCTTTGCGTGGGATGGCGCGTTCAGCGAAGAGGTAGGCGTCGACGTATCCGGGGATACCTGCCGATGCGCTGGTTTTGAGTAATCCTGCGCCAACGGCGTTGAATCGAACTTGGGAGAAGTTGCTGAAGGATTTTGCAAGGAATGCGAGGGAGGAGTCGAGGGCGGCTTTTACGGGCGCCATGAACCCGTAGCTTTCGCTGGCCATTTTGGTGGTAGAGATGCTGATGGTGATCACAGAGGCGTTGGGTAGGAGAATGCTTTTGAGAGCATTGGCGATAGCGATGAAGGAGAAGCAGGAGATATCGATAGCTTGGAGGAATTGTTTCCGGGTGGTTTCGTGAAAGGGTTTGATGCCATCGCTGTAGTCAGCGAAAGCGATGGAGTGGCAGATTCCGGCGATGGGGATTTGGTCCGCGACGAGTTCATGTGCCATGCGATCGATTTCCGTTTGGTTTTCGACGTCACAGACAAGTATTTTTGAATTTGGGAAGAGTCGGGAGACATCTTCGCGTCGTTTATCGGAGCGTACGACGAGGACGACATCGGCACCGGCATCGAGTAGAGTTTTTGCGATAAATGCGGCGACACTTTTTTTGTTTGCCACGCCGAAGACCACTACGCGGCGGCCATGGAGCATCAGGTAATCGGACATCCAGACTTAGCTTCCTTGGAGACTATGAACCATTGATAGTTCTTGGAGCGTGCCGGCGGAGATATCTTGCACGCGAATTTTGATTTGGATGGCGGGCATAGCGTATCGGAATGGTGGTGACGTATCGCGTTCTGCGTCTTCGTCGATCACGCCGTTGCTATTGTTATCGATACCATCGATACCGCCATCAGGATTTGGGTTTGAGGAGGAGGGTGGGAGGCCGTAGGGGACCATTCCGTTTGCGGAGAAGCCTAGGGATTGCAGGTTCCCGTCGGACTCGTAGTAGTCGGTGAAGGTATCGAAGGTTGGTTGGTAGATACCGAGTGTGTTATTAAGCTTTCCGGAGCGGGCGAGAGAATCGACAGCTTGATTGGATCCTGGTTCAAGGCCGGAGAGGGCACTGCTCCAGATAGAGAGATTGGTTCCGTTGATGACCAGTGGGTATTTTGATTGGCTTGAGTTACGGAGTTGGTTGAGGACTTTTGAGCCCCAAGCGAGATCGACGAAGGTTCCGGAGTTTGCTTGTACGATGGGACCGTTTTCGAGGACGAAGGCGTAGCCTGGGTCGCTTGGGCCGACGATAAGGTCATCGGAGCCTGGTGCACCTGCGTCGGTGACATTTCCATTATTTCCCCACGTTCCGTCAACCCCTGGTGTGTAGAGTTGGATGGCCGAGTTATCGTAGCCGCGCAGGTCGAAGCCAACGATGTTGGATGCTACGATTTCTTCCATGGTATGGCTGGAGGCGTAGGAGGCGTTACCTGTTTTTACGAGGTTGGTGCGGCAGAAAGCGGAGGGGACGAAGCCGCGGTCGCTGCGTGGTTGAGCGGTGCCATAGGCCAGGTTGGACATGGTCAGGTAGTTACCGTTTGAATCGACTTCTGAGGTAAGAGCCATGATGGGCAATGAGGACACGAGTCCGAGGTTGTTATCGTCGTTTGGCAGGCAGAAGTGAGCGAATCGGTTTTCGGGGCGTTGCAGATCGGCGAGTGAGTTTGTTTTCAGGACGAAGCGATTTCCGAGCCATTCTTTGTGTACGGAGAGGTCGGTGCGTTGGTAAGCGAATCGCATTTGGTAGCGGAAGGAATTGAAATCACCGGTATCGATGGTTGTTGGAGTAACGAAGAGTTGGGGGTCGGCAGAGCCATCGAAGTCAGCGCGGGAGATCATCAAGTCAGGTCGGATCAGTAGAACACGTCGGCAGAGGGCGACGCGGTCGGGCATACCATCGGGATCGGGGATATTGTCGCCGTTGAGATCGATCACGGGGGCGACATCGTTGACGGGGGTTGAGGGTGGGTTGTAGGAGTAGGGAGGATTGCTGGAGGATTGGGGTTCGGGGCCGTTGAGCATACCGACTTCGTTGAGTGGTCGCATGAACCAGGCGATTTCAGCGTACTCAGAAGCGATGGTCACATCGGTTAGCCAATCGTCGATCGTCAACGTAGGTAGTTGGGAGCCGGAGCGGTTGGAGGCGTGAATTTTCATCAGTGCGAGTGGCACACGCCCGTAGAACCATTGCCCATCGCGTGCTTTGGCGGTGAACATCGCGATATCGTCGATATCGGACCAGCGGCTGGCGGAGAGTTTTTCTTCGATTTCGGTTTTGCTCGACACGTAGTTGAAGAGCATTGCCGTTGAATCGGACAGAGGTCCGTCGTAGCAACTGAAGTATCCGGTTGCTGATTGGACACTTTGTGGATGTGTCTTCGTTGAGACGGTAAGACCTTGGAGATCGGAGCGAAGGAGGGATAGGATGGATCGCAGTTGATCGCTGGAGGTCAAGCGGGAGCGGCCGGCGGTGACGCCTTGGCTCAGGGACTTGAAGCCTTGGGCGAGGGCAAGCATGATCAGCATGGTCAGTGCGGTTGCGATGAGGACTTCGATCAGAGTCATCGCTTTGCGGTGTTTGGTGGTGGTGGATAGAGAATTGAGCCACATCATAGGATTTGCCCTTTGAGCTTTGAGGAGGAGTGGCAATCGGACGGAGGACCAATGAGTGGGGGTGAGAAGATTGGGGGGCTGATGCCAGGCAAACCCCTGAGGAATTAAAGACTAAAAACGCACGAAAGTCAATATTTATCGAGCTTTACGACAATTCTTTGCGAAGTGAGAGCGAGTGAGGAGGAAAGGGATTTATACTGGCGGTTCAGCGATGATTTTTAGCAACAAGAATTCCAGTATCTGCCATTTCCAGTAATTGCCATGAGTGGTCCAACGATTGAGAGTCTCTCGAATCGCATTCTCTCGATTGCAATCGACGATTGGAATCAGCGGATGAGTGGAGCTTTGTCGATTGGGGGGGGCACTTCAGCGTGGCAACGGGAGTTCGAGGGGTTGTTGGGGGACATGAAGGCATTGTTTCCCGAGGGACTTGGTAGGAGTATTGAGGCGAAGTTTGGAGGTGGTCAGGAGCGACCGATTGACTTGCTAGAGGTGTTTACTTGGTTGTTGAGAGAGACTGGAAAACTTGGGGTTGAGGGAATTTTTCGGGAGAGTTTGAATCGAGCGATTTCGTTGTTAAGTTCCAGCGGATCGGTTTCGCGAGCGATTGAAGGTTCGGCTAGGCGGCAGATCTATCAGATGGCGTATGGGTTGACTCATGAGATCAACAATCCATTGGGCAACATCGCTGCGAGGGCTCAATTATTGTTGTCCCGTTCAGCGGATTCGATGGACCGCAAGGCATTGGGAACGATTGTTGACCAGACGATGCGAGCGCACGAGATGTTAGCCGAGTTGATGCGAGTGGTTCAGCCGAGGGTGGTGGAAGTCGGTTCGGTAGATTTGCGCGTTTTGGCGAGGAGTCAATTTGATCGGATGGCTTCTTTGGCGGCGGAAAAGAAATTGGGTTGGGAGTGGATTGAGGTGCAGGGAGGAGTTGGATATTTGGGGATGGTCGATGATCGGGGAGTAATGGAAGCGATTCGGATGGTAGCTCAGAATTCGATTGAGGCTTGTCGTCACCGCGATATGGTTCGATGGCGAATAGAGCGAGTTGGGGAGTGGATTAGCATAAGGATTAGCGATACTGGGCCTGGGGTAGGGGTAGAGTCTGCGAGGAGGGTATTTGATTTGTACTTTAGTGGGCGCGAAGCGGGTCGGGGGTTGGGAGTATCGCTTGCGGCTGTTCGGAGGTTTGTAGAGGAGAGTGGGGGTAGGCTTGGTTGGTCGAGTGAGGAGGGTTTGGGGGCGGAGGTAACGATGGAGTTTCCGGCGGCAGGGTAGGTTTGATGGGGACGAAACGTTGTGGGAAGTGGCGAAGTGTGGTTGTGCATGCAAGACGGGGTGATTCGGTGGCGAGTGGAGTCACGG
>JBIJCS010000209.1:0-7957 GCA_044344575.1 Pirellula sp.
CGCTTGTTCACTTATTGGCATCAGGTGGGTGGATGTTGCCAGGGACGATGGTTGGTCCGATTTTGGCTTTAGGTTTATTCATCGGGTCGATTGGTCGAGGTGAGGTTGTGGAGGCATCTGATGGACGGGGAGCGAAGGGTGCGAGCAAGCCGTTTTTGCCGGCGGTTTTGGCCGCGGGGTTGTTGGGGGTATTTGGATGGAGCATGTGGTTACCGAACGTGAGGGCTAACTATGTCGCGAGTCAGTTGATGGGAGCGGAGAAGCCACCGACGATTGATACGTATTCGAGTTGGATGGAGTTTGCGCCTTATGATCCTGATTTGGCGAGGTTGGGGATGGAGTATTGCGTGAGTATGTTTGAAGTGCCGATGGATGCAGCGGCGAGGGAACGGTGGTTGCATTTGTTTCAGCAGACTCGGACTCAGTTTCTAGATCGGGACCCGAAGCATGCGTTAGCATTTACAGAGGCGGCCAAGCAGTCGATGCGGATCGGTGCGAGCATTGCGAATCCTGTGGAGGGCCAAGCCGATTCCTTTAGGGAGCTTCGCGGATCTGGTCGCCGGATGCTAAGCGAGTCGATTGAATTTTTCCGGCAGGCGGGATTGTATGCTCAGTCGAGTGCGCAGACACAGTTGCAGGGAGCGATGTCGGCGGCGGTGGTTGGCAACTGGAAAGTGTCGGAGAAAATGTTGGAGAAAGCGGAGGAGATAGATCGTTTGACTCAGCATGCGGATCGCAAGATTCAGGCGGCTAGGGTTTGGGTCTCGAGGAAAATGGTATCTGCATTTGAAAAAGCTGCGGTTTCGGCGAAGAGGTTGGATCCGGAAGGAAATACGGATTGGGCGGAATGGAAGAGTCAGGTGGAGCGGGGCGAGTCGGTTGCGGGTGAACCTGCGGCTCGTTTGTTGCGTAGCCTTCAAGAGAAACTCGCTGCAGTGCCTGAAAAAGCCGAATAATGTCGGCTAAATTGTAGTTGTAGCGTTAGATTCCAGAGACGGGTGGTGGAGTTGCGGATAGGCGGGAGAGTGATCGGCTGCCTATAGTGTCCCATTTTGCCCGATTCGCGAGTGTTTTCCGATGCTTGAGCCTCGATAGTCACGTTTTCTTTTCAGACAGATTTGCCATGCGGACTCTTCTTTTGACTCTTTGTTGTGTTGGCTTGGGATTCGTCTTGGCGAAGTTCCAGCATGATCAGCGGGTATCCGGGATAAAGAATTTGATGGGGAGTGCCAAGGACATCACGACCGTGGCGGACCGAGAGGCACTCGATTCGGCGGTGAAGACGTTGGCAACTCAAAAAGTTGGGAAGATAGAGGTGGTCAACGGTGCGGATTTGGACTTTGGCGTGATGATGCGTGGGACGAAGCGTTCGCATAAGTTCATCTTCAAAAATGTGGGTGATGGGGATGCGAAGATTTGGTTTAAGACGAGTACCTGTAAGTGTACGGTGGGCAAGTTTACGGATGCGACGCTCGAGCCGAATGAAGAGACGGAAGTGGAGTTAGAGTGGAAGGCTGAGAATTCTGCGGATGAGTTTTCGCAAACGGCAACGATTGGGAGCAATTGTCCGAGTCAGGAGGAGATCAAGTTATCGATACGAGGTCGGATAGGCCAGGCGTATATGTTTGATCCCCCTTCTCACTCGCATGGAGACATCTATTCCAATCAGGAGACTGTGATTGCGTTCAAGATTTATTCGATGCAAGCGGTTCCGATGAATTTAGGGTCGGGGCAGACGAAGGATTCGGTGCTTTCGAAGAAGGTCAAGGTAGAGGTTGGCGAGGAGAGGGAGATCAAGCCGGGTGAGTTTCCTGAGATGGCGGATGCTCGGCGGATGGTTGAGTGCACGGTACGGCTTGATCGTGGATTGCCTGCAGGTCCGTTGAATTTAGATATCAACATAGCTCGTCGGGAGGAGGGAGAGCCGGACGATACTGAGTTTTTGACATATAACATTCGGGGACGTGTGGTGACACCGGTGCGAATTATTGCTGGTGACGATTACAACGAAACACGCAACATTTTGAATCTTGGAGCGGCGAAGACGACCCAGGGTCTGAAGAAGAGCATCATGATGGCGATTCGGACGGAGGATGCGGGTAAGGATCCGAATTTGCGGATTGGTAAAATTGTGCCGGAGCAGGTGAAAGCGACGGTTGGTACACCGAAGATTTCTGCGACGCAGCGGATCTATCCGTTGACGCTCGAGCTCCCTGCCGGTACCGAACCAATCGAACTCGACGGCACCTTTTCTAAGGATTTTGGTAAGATCGTGCTTGAAACAGATATGGAAAGTTCTCCGACCATACCGATCTTCTTGAAATTCAGACTGACAGAGTAAGAGCTTCGTGGGCGCATGGTTCACGGGGCGTATCCTGCGGAGCAACAGCTAGGGAAGAGTTCTCAATGGCACTGCGTCAATCGACGGCGTCTCAGGTACGGGCAAAGGTTAGGCGAGCGTTTGCGAGGATGTTTCGCGGATGTTGCGTAGCTGGCTTATTGATGTGGGGAGTTCCAGCGACGGTGAGTACCTTGGGGCTTTGGGCTCAAGATCCGCAGGGGGGGGCAGGGGTGGCATCGAAACCGCCGATTACGGTGGCGACGGAGGAGGAGAGGAATCAGAAGATTGCTGAGGATTGGAAGGATCCTTGGTTGGTTTTTTACATTACGGGAAACCAGTATGGATACATTGAACCGTGTGGTTGCACTGGTTTGGAGAATCAGAAGGGGGGGATCAACCGCAAGGACACGCTACTGACGCAATTGAAGGGGCGTGGTTGGCCGGTGATGGCTTTGGATGCTGGAGGTCAGGTTCGGAAGGATGGAGTGCAGTCTGAGATCAAGTTTCAGTGGACTGCGCAGGCGTTTCGTCAGATGGATTATTCGGCGACGACGTTTGGGGTGAAGGATTTGCTTTTGTCCGATAACATTTTGGTTTCGTTGCTTGATGAGACCGGTAGCAACAAGCTTTTTGTTTCATCGAATGTCAGCATGTTGCCGGACTTTGATTTGAAGTACAAGGTGATGGAGGTATCGGGTCCGGATGGCAAGCCGCGGAGGGTTGGCATTACTGGTGTTTTGGGAGAGGAGAGCGCGAAGGAGGCGTCGGCCCAGAGCCAGGGGTTTTTTACGGTATTGCCGACGATTGAATCATTGAAGGAGACTGCGAAGCAGCTGTTAGCGGAGCGTTGTGATTATCAGGTGTTGTTGGTCAACGCCAATTTGGAGGAGACGCGTAAGATAGTGGAAGCGGTTCCACAGTTTGACTTGGTCATAACCTCTGGGGGGTATGGCGAGCCGACTTATCGACCTGAGGTTTTGCCTGGTATCAAATCAGAGATTGTGCAGGCTGGGGCGAAGGGGATGTATGCTGGGATTGTCGGATTATTTGGGGACAGCAAGCAACCGACGCGATATCAGCGGATTGCGCTCAGTTCACAATTTGAGGACTCGCAACGGATGACGGAGTTGTTTCGGAAGTACCAGGACGAATTGAAAGCGAAATCTCAGGACAACTTTGCGGCATTGGGGTTGCGACCTTTAACACATCCTAGTGGAAGGGAGTTTGTAGGTACTGAGAAGTGTGGCGAGTGCCATACAACCGCAATGGAGATTTGGAAGAACACGCCGCATGCGCATGCGACCGACTCGATTGTTGAGCCACCGACGCGTACTTTAGCGCGACATTTTGATCCGGAGTGTCTTTCGTGCCATGTCACGGGATGGAATCCGCAACGGGTGTTTGCGTACCGAAGTGGGTATGAAACGCTCGAGAAGTCGGTGCATTTATTGGGGAATGGTTGTGAGAATTGCCATGGGCCTGGTTCGGAGCATGTGCAAGCAGAAATGGATACTGCGTCGGACAAGGCGTTATTGGAGTCTTTGCGAGCGGCGATGCGGTTACCGTTGGATAAGGCACAAGACAAGTGCTTGGAGTGTCATGATATCGATAATAGCCCTGAGTTTCATAAAGAGGGTGCCTTTGAGCGGTATTGGGAGCAGGTCAAGCACGTCGGCAAGGATTAGTATTTGGAAGTGTTCTTGAGGATTGCAGTTTGCGTGGGTTGTTACTCGCGTGTGAGGGCTTCGTCGAGGTTCATCACGAGGAGCGTAACGTTTGTCAGTGCTGCGCTTGCGATAGGATCGAGTTGCGTGTTGGGTTTGCTTTCGCCGACGTTCAATAAGCTCTGAGCGTTGTCTGCGTCATGAGCGTAGAGTTGGCGTTGTCGCTGTAGAGCATTGAGCATTCGTTCCAATTCATTAGGTTGGAAGCTTCTGGTCAGGACACGTTTAGCAATGAATTGCAGTTGCTCAGATTCTTGAAGTGTTTCTTGCATAGCGCGTTGGGCGAGATTGCGAGCGGCTTCTACCCAAGTCGGATCGTTCATGGTTGTCAGTGCGTGCAATGGGGTGCTGGTTTGTGATGCCCGGACGCGGCAGGCTTGGCGATTGGAGGCATCGAACATATTCGCGGGTCCGACGGTGCGGCGCCAGAACGTGTAGAGGCTTCGCCTGTAGAGATTTGCCCCGGAGGATTTCGGATAGGTGAAATCGCGTTCTTTGGTGATAGCGAGTGAGTCCCAGATGCCCTCGGGCTGATAGGGATAGACGGGAACGCCACCGATTCGACGATCGAGCATTTGGCTGGCGGCCAGGGCCCAGTCTCGCAGGACCATCGCGGGCATTCGGAATCGGCTTCCGCGAGCGAACCATCGATTTTCCGGATCTTTGGACTGTGATTCTGGGTTTGATTTGCTGGATTGTTTGTAAGTAGCACTGGTGACAATTTGGCGGTGCATCCATTTTGAATCCCAGCCGCTGGTAACGAACTCGGAGGCAAGATGATCCAGGAGTGGGCCGTGAATTGGATATTCGCTTTGCACGCCGAAGTCTTCTGCCGTTTTGATCAAGCCGATTCCGAAGAAGTGTTGCCACATACGATTGACAGCGACGCGAGCGGTCAATGGATGGTTGGGTGAGACGAGCCATTGGGCGAGTCCGAGTCTATTGCGGGGTGCATCGGTTGGTAGAGGTGGTAGGAAGGCTGGGGTATCGAAAGTGATCTTTTCACCTTTTTTCAGGTACTCACCACGTTCGAGGATATGGGTATCGCGAGGTTGGGCATCGCTCATGATCATAGGGCGGGGGATTTGGTCTGCTCGATAGGAATTGAGTTCGTTGCGAACACCTTGTTGTGCACCGAGGGGAGTGATTTTGCTGGCGAGTCCTGCGGTGACTTTTTCATCGAAGTGTTTTCGTAGTAAGGCTTCGAGTTCTTTCTTTTGGTCATCGTTGCGTTCCGCTTCGGTTTTCTTTAGCAGAGACTGAACGGGTTCGGGTAAACCCGGGGTGGCTTCGTGGATTGCTAATCGCCATCCGTGGTAGGCGGCATCGAGTAGGGGTTGTGCTTCTTTTTGGAGTGTATTGATTCGGGCTTCGTATTCCGCGATGCGTTTAAGGTTTTCTTCGTTTGGAAGTTCGATCAGGGGAGGTGCGACGCGGATACGGCTGGAGAAGTATTGAGGGACACCACTTTCAGGGACACGGTTGAAGGCGTCCATGAGTGCGTAGTAGTCGCGCATGGTGATTGGATCGTACTTGTGGTCATGGCATTGAGCGCAGGCCATGGTCAATCCAAGCCAGGTGGTGGCAGTGGTATCGATGCGATCGAAGAGTATGACGAAGCGTTGTTCTTCTGCGATTGCGCCCCCTTCGCCGTTGAGCAAGTGATTTCGATTGAAGCCGCTGGCGATTTTTTGATCGTTCGTAGCATTTGGGAGAAGGTCACCGGCGAGTTGCCAGATGGTGAATTGATCGAAGGGGAGGTTATCATTGAGAGCTCGGACGACCCAGTCTCGCCAAAGCCATTGCCACGAATCTCCGTCTTGTTGGAATCCGTTGCTGTCGGCATATCTGGCTGCATCGAGCCAGGGGAGTGACATGCGTTCACCGTATGCTGGATCGGCGAGGAGTCGATCGACGAGTTTTTCGTAAGCCATCGGATCTAGATCGGCGGCGAACTGTTCGACTTCCGATGGTTCTGGTGGGTAGCCGACCAAATCAGCGTAGAGGCGTTTGATTAGGGTTGTTCGATCGGCAGGTTCAGAGGCTTTCAATCCCTGCTGTTGGTGTTCTTTGGAGATAAATGCGTCGATGTTTTGAGAGAGGAAGTCGTTTGCGCTAGTGTTTTCGGCGGATTGGTTCTTGGGGATAGTTGGTGGGACAATCGGCTCGAAGGCCCAGTGGTTGGAGTAATTTGCGCCTTGGGAGATCCATCGTTTTAGAAGATCTTTTTGCGTGTTGGATAGGCGGCGGTTGGATTTCGGTGGGGGCATGACGACATCTGGATCTGCGGAATCGATTCGGGTGATCAGTTCGCTTTTGAGAAGGTCACCAGGGGCGATTGCTCCGCCGTCGATTGCGGCGGCCCGCACATCTAATCGAAGGTCTGCCTCACGCTTATTGCCGTCTTGGCCGTGGCAGTAGAAGCAATTCTCGGAGAGGATAGGACGGATATCGCGGTTGAAGTCCAAATCGCCGAGCGAATCCGTTTTGTCTTGCGCTGATGCATCTTGCAAGTTTGTCGTAAGTGCGGCGAAGCTAGCGAGGGCAAGAAGTACGAGTTTGCTGAGTCGCTTTCCGGCAGTTGGCAGGGAGTACAGAGAGGCGGGCGTCATGGGAAGCCTGGAGGGAGGTTAGGGCAGGGGGAGGGGGAGTTTCTTTGAGAACCTGTACCGATCATTATGATTCTTCGATGGGTTGGGGGCAATTCCAGAGGCCGACTCTCTTGGTTAATCGGTAAAGTTTCCCCACTTGAACTATCCGGCAAAGTGATGAATGCCTGGACTCCTCTGAAAGGTGCGTCGATGTTCAGAGCGGTTTTCGTCCGTAAACTTTGACCCTTGCCACGTTTGTCGGAGAGCCTTCCTCGTGCCACGACTTTCGCTCCTTGTCCCTTTCGTGCGTGATCCTCAAGCTCTTGAAGCGACGTTGCTCAATGTGCTTGAGTTGCGTTCGAGCGATACAGAACTATTGATTGTCCATCGCGGCCAGTATGAAGATCCCTATGGATTGGATGGCGATGAGGCAGTAGTGATTGAGACCGCTGTGAACGCGACGTTGGCAGAGCAATTGAACGTTGCGGCACGACGAGCGGCGGGTGAAATTGTGCAGGTGTTATTACCTGGGACCTTATTGCCAAGCGAATGGGCGGATGGGGCTTTGGAGGCATTTGAGGAGTCGGATGTGGATGTGGTGTCACTGGGAATCACGTCGCACGGGAGTATTCAGGCGGGAGGTTTTGGGGTTGGGGATCAGCAGACGGTTTTTGGCTATGAGGCCCAAGTTTTACCGCAGCGAAGGATGACATCCGATCCTGTTTCAATAGCTGGACCATTGTTGGCAGGTACGATGATTCGGCGAACTACTTTATTGAGCATTGGCGGTTGGAATGAGAAGATCGCGAGTGACTTGATCGATTTTGAGCTGTGTTTAATGACTTCCGTTTTGAACTTGAACATCGGTGTAGTTGCGGACGTTCAGCTTGCATGCCAGGAGCCGACGGCGCATGCTCTTTCACCTTACGAGAGCGGCAAAGCGATTGGCATGTTAGCTAGCGCGTATAGTCTTGTGGAAGGATCGAAGTTGACGGTAGAACCTTTGGGTCGTCGACTTGGAGCGTTAGCTACAGGATTGATGAATCCTAAGTTAGCGGCGGAGCGGCTAGGATGGGTATTGGGGGTACGTGATCGCAGTTTAGTGCGTTTCATTGCAGAGCGCGTCGAGTTAGCACGAGCGAGGCTGTCGGGGTTGGTGTTACAGGCACCTGAGACTGGCCGATCGAATTTGCCGGACGCTTCGCGGCGGGCTGCGTAATGGCAAAGTATGGTTGATGTTGGTTACCAGTCGAGATTGGGCGGGTCGCCTGCATCGATTGCCTTACGGAGTGTTTGGCAGT
>JBIJCS010000210.1:0-7956 GCA_044344575.1 Pirellula sp.
AGTCTCGAGGGATCGAAGTTTTCGATTTTTGTCGTTAAAGAGTCAGGGGCAGCAGGCTTTATCGGGATGGTCGCGGAACCAAGTGGCGTTGGGGCGTGGTCAGTCGGAGTCCACGGTTCGCTTGGCTAGTGGAGTTCAAGATCCAGCGGTTGTTGGCAGTGATGGAACGAAGGATGGAAAAGAGATGCCCAAGGGAGGGCAGCCGGACAAGTTGCCATTGCCGCAGTTTGAGGGGGTACAGATCGAGATGTTACCGGATCTCGATGCGGTGATTTTGCGAGGACGCGACCAGCAGTTGACCGATTTATCTGAGATTATCAAACGCTTGGATGCTGCGAGTAAAGAGAGCAAGCCTGAGATAGAGGTGGTGCCATTGCAGCATGTGAATTCTGAGTCGCTTGCAAACATTATCGAAGACATTGAGGAGAAGTTCATCGGTACGCGTCAGGGGCGAGTCACGGTAGCACCGTTGATATCGCCGAATGCGTTGTTGCTCATCGGCTGGGGTGAGTCGATGGAGTTGATGAAGCAGTTGATTTTGAAGTTAGATCAACCGACTCGCAATGACAGTACATTGGCGGTATTCCCGCTCAAGCATGCATTGGCGAGCGAAGTGCAATCGGATTTGCAGTCTTTTTATCGTGGCAAAGATGGCTTAGCACCGATCATCAACTCGTTCGCGGACCCACGTAGCAATGCGATTATTGTGAATGGCTCGCCGCGCGACATCGAAGAGATTCGCAAGTTGTTGGAAAAGATCGACGTACCGCAAAGTGGCTTGATGCAATCGGCGCGTGTTTTTCAGATTCGCCATAGTTTAGCAGCAGATATTGCGGCAGCACTCGAGGAGGCTTTAGCGACCACAACCACGGATCGCAACAAGACGCTTCAGATTGTTGATGAAAAAGGGAATCCGATTGTATCGGGTGGGATATTAGGATCGACCAAGATCACGGTGAATGATCGAAACAATACGTTGATCGTTTCCAGTTCTCCGGAAACACTGCCGCTCATTGAGCGATTTATTGAGCAATTAGATACACCAGGTGCGACGGCCAAGATCAAAATTTTTCCGGTGAAGAATGGTGATGCAGCTTCGTTAGTCGAAACGTTACGAGCGTTGATTCCATCGTCTTCGGCGACGGCGACTGCTAGTGCGGCGAACGGAGTGCAGTTGTCGAGCAATCCTGGAGAGATGTCGCTGTTGCCATTGCGATTTACGGTCGATACGCGCGGCAACAACATTATTGCTATTGGTTCGGATGGAGATTTGAAGATTGTCGAAGCCTTGATTCTTCGACTTGATGAAGGTGATTTATCCCAGCGCAAGAGCACCGTTTATCAATTGAAGAACTCGCCAGCGATTGACGTAGCGACCGCGATCAATCAATTTCTGCAAAACAAACGGGTCGTGGAGTTGGCCGCACCTGGTACGAATAATCCGTTTGACCAGTTGGAGCGAGAAGTCGTAGTAGTTCCGGAGCCGGTACAGAACAAGTTGATTCTCAGTGCGACGCCTCGCTATTACGATGAAATTGCGAAGTTGATTGAACGGTTAGACGAACAGCCACCGCAAGTGATGATTCAGGTAATGATTGCGGAAATCTCGTTGGGTAACACGGATGAGTTTGGGGTCGAGTGGGGATTGCAGGATTCTGTGTTGTTCGATCGGAGTTTGCTTGGGAATCTAGCGACTCGGACCACGACGACGACAACGTCTACGCCGGCTGGGGTCGTCACAGAGACGGCACAAGAGATCGTCGCCGCATCGAATGTACCTGGCTTTAATTTCAATAACGTCGATCCACTTGGAAATAGCGGATCGGCGAAGGCATTGAATTCTTCGAATCGAGTTGGGGGTCAGGGTATATCGAACTTTGCCGTTGGGCGTGGCAATGATGAGCTGGGGTTCGGTGGGTTGGTGCTTTCGGCTAGCAGTGAGAATGTTAGTTTTCTTTTGCGAGCGCTTCAGGATTCTCGTCGCTTGGAGATTCTTTCACGACCTCAAGTGTTAACGCTGGATAATCAGCAAGCTTTCATACAAGTTGGTCAACGGATTCCGCGGATTGTCAATTCGATTATCAACCAGAACGGTACTCAGAACGTGGTGGCCTTGGAGAATGTAGGTTTGATTATCGGTGTGACACCTCGGATCAGTCCTGAGGGTAATGTCGTCATGGAGATTGACGCGGAGAAGTCTAAATTGGGTCCGGAGGATGAAGGGATTCCGATTTCGATCGCGCAGAATGGAACGGTGATTCGTTCGCCGCGAGTGGATACGATCACAGCGCAAGCAACGGTCAGTGCGGCAGACGGCGAGACAATTATTTTGGGTGGATTGATTTCTCGATCGACCCGTACGAATCATCGTCAGGTGCCGTGGTTGGGCGATATTCCGATCATCAAGTATTTGTTTAGTTATGACTACAACGATACGATTCGGACGGAGTTATTGATCATTATGACTCCGCATGTGGTTCGCAATCCAGCGGACATGGAGCGACTCAAGCAAGCGGAGTTCGCGCGGATGAGTTGGTGTGAAGCGGACGTGTTTGAGATTCACGGAAACGTATTTCCGCGAACAGGGATGATGCAGGATTGGGTTGAGGAGGATGGAGAGTGTCCGGTGGTGTATCCTGACAGCGATCCGCGTGGATCGCTGGAAAACACATTGGAGATCGAAAACCCTGCGATGCCTCAAGGATTTGTGTCCGAATCGGAGACACTGGTCCCGCCGGTGCGAGGCGTTGAAGCTAATGCGGCGGGTGCTAATTCCGCCGGCAACCATTTTTCTGGCAATCATTCTTCCGGCACAAAGCCTTCAGCTGGATTGCTGCGATTACCGAGAACACTCCCTGCGCCGAGTGTACAACCTGCGCCGGGTTCACAACCTGCGCCGGGTTCACAACCTGCGGCACTGGTGCAAGAAGTTCCTACCTACACGTCGCCAGCGAATGGTACGACCGCTGCGACTCCCACCTCCGACTCGACCGTAAGGACCCGGAAATGAAGTCAGTTCGGTTCCCTTCTCAGGTGACGATATTGTGGATGCTTGCCGTGCTATGTTGTTGCACGACTGGTTGCCAATTCGCACCGAAAAAATTGCCTGATGCTTGGAAGTGGGGAGAGGAAGAGAAGCTTCCGATCCCCGACCGGATCTTGGCCGTATGGACAGACACGGTGCTGCATCAACCGAATCAGCCTGGTGTTCGAGGATTTGGTGGCAGAATCTTTTTTTATCTGAAAGATCAAACGGATCCAATCAAAGTGGATGGTCGATTGGCCGTCTACGTCTTCGACGCAGAAGACGGTGATCCTATGAATCAAAAACCCTTGCGGAAGTATTTGTTTACCGCAGATCAGTTTGCAAGCCACATGAGTAAGACGACGATAGGGCCGTCGTACAGTGTGTGGTTGCCTTGGGGTGAAGTCGGTGGTCCGCAGATGAAACTCAGTATCATTGCGAGGTTTGAAGGAGTGGATGGTGGAACTACGATTTCCGATCCGACGATTAAGTTGTTGCCGGGAGTGGTCAAGCGAGATTCGGTTTCGGAGAAGTCGAAAGGAAATACTGCTTCTGGATCTGGTGCACAGGGAAAGATTTCTGAATCTTCAGGGGTGCGTGTTGCGATCACTGAGTCGAATACGGGACGAGCAGATGGGGTAGAACGAGCTAGTTATGTGCGAGCAGCAGGATCGGAATCTAGCGATCGAGCGGTGGGAGAGGCGAATGTGATTTCGTCGCAAGAGTCATTTTTAAGACCGTCGAGCGAATCGAATGGTGATCGTACTTCGGGTCCTGTGAAGGACTTGCGGACTGTACAAACGATTGATTTACCACCTGCGTTTGAGCGGCACTTTCAGAGGTCCTCGGAGGTAAAGACAGAGGTGATCGATTCGCGAAGCGGGAATTTACGAGCATTTCAGGAAGCTTATGCGGATGGGCGTTCGGAGCCCAAGGTGTTGCGTCGTTCACCGGCTAATCGATTGCAGGTTTTGCGCTCTGGGAAATGGATTGACTCTGTCGATCGAGCGGAAGGCAAGAGATCGCAACCGGAACTCAATGGCGTGCAGATGGAGATGGCCGAGGAGTCGGCATCGACGAGTAAGCCTTAGGGATCGAACGTATCGCCAATCAGTAGGCTACTGGGTAGTTGTTGGGTTTGCTGGTCGATTTCGGAGCAAGTCGATCGCTCGGGAGAGCGGTCTGTCTTTGGAGATTTGTTGATCCTGTGGATCGTCGACTTGAGCAAGCGGATGATCGGCAAGCAGTCCATTGCGCAGTGGGTCGCTACGAAGTCGTAGGCGGTCGCGAACGGCGGTATCGTCTTGATCGGTTGATTCCATTTGTCCTATCGGATCAGGGAGAACGCCCCATTCGGCATCGGTGGAATCGTTGGGACGACGATGAATACGCCTACCGCTGGGTGGGTAGTAATAGGCTGTGGTTAATCGAATGGCAGCTCGGCCACCGAGCACTGGCACGATGCTCTGCACGTTCCCTTTCCCGTAGGAGCGTTCACCGACAACGGTAGCGCGCTGTCGATCTTTCAAGCAGGCGGCGACGACTTCGCTGGCACTAGCGGACTCACGATTGATGAGTACACAGATGGGTAGTTCAGAGGGAAAGAGTACCCCCTGTGTTGCTTGGATCACTTCTTTGTCGGTCTCTTTATTTCGTCCGATCGTTGATACGATCGGTCCATCTTCGAGAAACATATCGCAGATTTCGATAGCGGATTCCAAAAGTCCACCGCTATTGTCTCGAAGGTCGATGATGAGTCCTTGGCAATCACTGGGCAGGTTCTTCAGGATGTTGGTAAGTTCGGAAGCAGTGCGTTCGCCAAAAAGTTCGATGTGCGTGTATGCGAACTGTGGGGCGGCTTGGAGCAGGAAGTTCCATGAACCATCTGGATTACGGCGATCGCCGGTTACGCTTTCGACGGTTACAAATTCCCTAGGGACTTGGAATGTGAGTATTTCTCCGGAGCGGTCGATTTGTAGAGATACTTGGGAGCCGGCGGGGCCTTTGAGCCATTGCGAAACTTGATCCATGGTGACGTTGTTGACGGGTTGATCATCGAGTTGGATGAGGACATCCCCGGGGCGTAGTCCAACGCGGAATGCTGGCGAGTTAAACAACGTGGCAACGATTGTGGGTTTCGGGCGTTGCGGAGGGCCTTCGATCTGTACCCCCAGGCCTGCAAACTGTTGTTCGAAGACGGCGTTAAATTGGGAGAAAGAGGATTCGGGGATGTATGCAGAGTACGGGTCAAGGGATTCGAGCATGCCTTGCATCGCTGCATCGCGAAGGGTGCTCGTGGATTTTGGTTCGACGTAAGACGATTCGATCCAGTGCAAGGAGTGGGCGAGATCACGGATGGGGCGGAGCCAAGTGGCATTGGCGTAGCACGCGAAGCAGACAATCAGGAGGGCAGCGAGATTTCTAAGGGTACGGTAACTCATCGATTTTCGCCTCCTTTGGCAGGGAGGTTTTTGTTAGGATAGCGACTAGTGTTGTCTTGGTATTGAATTTGAAAGTCCCGAGAGGACACGTTCCCCGAATTGGAACGTGTATGGTTTTTACATTGCCGAATCGCGACGATATTGTAGCGGAATATTTGCAGCAACTTCCCTATCCGCCGTATCCGGTTCAGGAAGACGCGTTGTTCGCTTGGTTTTCCTCCGACCATGGAGTGTTAGTATGCGCTCCGACGGGAACCGGAAAGACTTTGATCGCCGAAGGGGCGATTTTCGAAGCGTTGCGGACGGGAAAACGTTGTTACTACACCACACCGTTGATTGCGCTTACAGACCAGAAGTTGCATGAATTGCAATCAGCGGCGGTACGATGGGGGTATCCTGCAAGCTCGATTGGATTGGTCACCGGGAATCGGAAGGTCAATCCGGATGCGCCGATTCTGGTTGTGGTCGCAGAGATTTTACTTAACAAGTTGATGCAGTCGGGAGGCGATGGTGCATCGAACACGGATGGAGTTGCAGGTTTTCAGGATGTGGACTCGGTGGTGATGGATGAGTTTCACAGTTTCAATGATCCGGAGCGTGGGATCGTATGGGAACTGAGTATTGGGATGTTGCCCAAACACGTTCGCTTAATGTTGCTATCTGCGACTATTGGAAACAGCGTCGAGTTCTGTTCATGGCTTTTCCGTTCTCATGGTCGCAATTTGGAGTTGGTGCAAGGCACAGAGAGAAAAGTACCGTTGCAGTTTGAATGGGTTGAGGATGCTTATCTGGATGAGCATCTCGAGCGGATCGCCGAAGGCGATGAAGTTAGGCGGCGAACGCCGGGGTTGGTATTTTGTTTTAATCGAGATCAGTGTTGGCAGGTTGCGGAATTGCTTAAGGGGAAGAAGCTGATCGATAAGGCGCGACAAGCGATTATTACACAACGGCTGGAGGGTTTGCCGCTTTCGGAGGGCGCAGGACCGAAGATCAAGCAGTTGTTGATTCGCGGTGTGGGGATACACCATGCAGCGATCATGCCGAAGTATCGTCGGCTCGTTGAGCAATTATTCCAAGAAAAGTTATTGACGGTATGTGTGTGCACGGAGACTCTGTCCGCCGGGATCAATCTCCCGGCTCGCAGCGTGATTTTACCAAGTTTGGTCAAGGGCCCTTATGGTAAGAAGAAGCTCATTGAATCGGCTTCTGCTCAGCAGATCTTCGGGCGGGCGGGGCGACCGCAGTATGATCGTGAGGGGTTCGTTTATGCACTTGCGCACGAGGACGACGTGAAGTTGCATCGTTGGCGTTTGCAGTACGATCAAATTCCGGAGGATACGAAAGACCCAAATTTGATCAAGGCGAAGAAGCAGCTCAAAAAGAAGATGCCGACGCGTCGCCAAGGTGAAACATATTGGACGAAAGACCAATTTGAGCGACTGGCTAAGGCACCGTCGTCACATCTGGCAAGTCGTGGTCCGCTTCCATGGCGTTTGTTAGCCCATATGTTGCAGCGAGATCCATCGATCGATCCCTTGCGCAATTTGGTTGGACGCAGGTTGCTTGCTCCCAGCGATTTGATTCGGGCGCAAAAAGAGCTCAATCAAATGCTCGTTACGTTATGGACCGGTGGGTTTCTGGAACTGGAGCCCAAGCCGACGCCAAAGTCGGGAATACCTCATGGAGGTGTTGGCGGCAAATCGGGAAGTGCTTCAAAATCACAGGAACCGAAGGGTTGGTTTTCGAGCCAACTAGCGACTGCGCAGCCTAGGAAAGAAACTGCGACGCGCGCTGCAGTGGGGCAGGACTCGGAACCGGCAGGAAAGGATTCGAGTAACGATGATCTCGGGGAGGATGAAGAGTCTGTCGAAGGTGGGCTGATTGCGATTACGGATGAGACTGCCGGTCGAGGATACGATTTGGAGAACTACAGGCCCGAACGCATCCATGCTAAACCACGTTTGGAGTTGCTTCGGGAATTTCGTAGTGTGAACCCGATTTACGGACTGTATCTAATCCAGCAATTACAGTTTGCAGATATGTCCGAGCGTATTCAAGCGTTGGAAAGTGTTTTGGAGTTACCGCCGAATATCAGTAAGCTCGTATCGGTTCCTCGTCCTGAAGAGTTGCCATTCGGTCCTTTAGCGACCGAGCATCTCCATCCGAGATTACTGGAGTTAGGGTTGGTGGGAGCGGCAGAGATAACGGGACGTTGGGGGAACGACGACGAAGATGAAGACGAACAAGATCAGTGGAGTGATCAGGGGCCTCCACCACGTCCATTGGCCTTGGGTGAAAAACTGCGTCGAATGTTCGACTATGACTTTCCCGGGGTACATGACGTGCATACTCGGAGTGTATGGATGGTCGGAGAGCTGTTAGAGTTTGAATGTGATTTCAATAAGTACATTGTGGCGAAAGGACTGCAGAAGCAGGAGGGAATGCTGTTTCGGCATGTGCTTCGCTTTGTTTTATTGCTTGCTGAGGTTA
>JBIJCS010000013.1:0-24310 GCA_044344575.1 Pirellula sp.
CTCCAATGGAACGCTCGCTGGCACATCCATGGTCAAAGATATTGAACTCGGTGGCGGCGGCAGCTATCCCACCAGCATCACAAACGTCAACGGGGTCTTGTACTTCGCTGCCTATGAGTTAGACACAGGTATTGAACTGTGGAAATCCGACGGAACCAATGCAGGAACCGTACTCGTTTCAGAACTGCAAGCCGGCGACTTCGGATCGTACCCAGCGAACCTAACAAACTTTGGTGGTACGTTGTACTTTACCGCGAACGACGGCATCAACGGTACTGAACTCTGGAAGTCGAATGGTACGTTAGTCGGCACAACGCTCGTTAGCGATATCGTTGCAACCGCTGGAGAAGGATCCTACCCACAAGGCTTGATCGCATTCAATGGAAGCCTGCTTTTTGCCGCTGACAACGGCGTCAACGGCTTGGAAGTTTGGAGGTCAACTGGAACCGCCGCTGGCACTGCGTTGCTTAAGGACATCGTTACCAGCACGCTCGACTCCTCCGTCTCCAACGTAACTGTTGTCGGTACAAACACGTTCTTCACCGCAGATAATGGTACGAATGGGGTAGAACTTTGGGTTACCGATGGCACCGATGCAGGAACCCGCTTGGTTCTAGATATCGCTACCGGAGAAGTCGCTTCTAATCCGCGAAACTTGACGAATGTCAACGGTACACTCTTCTTCACCGCAGACGACGGAACTAACGGTGTAGAACTATGGAAGTCCGATGGCACCACCGCCGGAACGACAATTGTTGCAGACATTTGGGCCGGTTCTTACAGCTCTTTACCCACCAACCTAACCAACGTGGGAGGTGTCCTTTACTTCGCAGCAGACAGTGGCACCGACGGAGTAGAATTATGGAAATCCGACGGGACGGCGTTGGGAACAGTTATCGTCAAGGATCTCCAAGCTGGCGGTTTTGGCTCCTATCCAGCAAACCTGACCAATGTCAACGGATCGTTGTACTTCTCAGCCTACGACGGAGTCACAGGTGTTGAGCTTTGGAAGTCTGACGGTACCGATGCGGGCACAGTTCTAGTCAAAGACATTCAACCGGGGACGGCCGCAGCATCTTCCAACCCAGCTGACTTCACCAACGTCGGCGGCATCTTGTACTTCAGCGCGTTCGACGCGATCGAAGGTACCGAACTGTGGAAGTCCGACGGCACGGATGCAGGTACCGTCCGTGTTACTGCTCTTGTCGCCGGGGTCGTGGGGGCTTATCCGACCAAGCTCACCAATGTCGCAGGCACCCTGTTCTTCTCAGCCGATAACGGCACGACCGGATACGAACTCTGGAAATCCGATGGAACAGCCGCTGGCACACAACTAGTTAGTGACATCCGACCGGGTCTCGAGTCCTCCTCCTTGAATAACCTGACGGCAGTGGGTTCCTCACTGTTCTTCACTGCCACCGATGGAGTCAACGGCATCGAAC
Source organism: Pirellula sp. (assembly GCA_044344575.1). Lineage (GTDB taxonomy): Bacteria > Planctomycetota > Planctomycetia > Pirellulales > Pirellulaceae > JBKCUI01. The sequence continues at coordinate 1,443 of JBIJCS010000013.1, forward strand.
TATGGGAATCGGACGGAACTGCCGCTGGCACCCTCATGCTCAGTGACATCTGGACTGGAGCTCCAAGCTCTGCACCAACCGGACTCACCGAAATCGCAGGCAAGGTCTACTTCAGCGCAGACAACGGAATCCAAGGTCGCGAACTCTGGGTTTCCGATGGAACGATCGCGGGCACTGTCCGTGCTGCAAGCCTCACTGCTACCGCAATCGGAACCGATCCACAAAACATCACCAATGTTAACGGCCTAGCATACTTTACGGCAGTCAACGATACGAATGGGCGTGAGCTTTGGCGTGAACTCATCGCCGGAAACGCCCCCACAGATATCGCCCTTTCGGCAACGACAATCGCAGAAAACGCTGGGGCCAACGCCACGGTAGGCACACTAACTAGCACCGACCCAGATGCCGGTGACACGTTCTCCTACTCACTCATCGCCGGTGCTGGCGATACCGATAACGCAGCCTTCAATATCGCTGGCAACACGCTGCGTGCAACCAACAGCCTCGACTTTGAAACCAAGCCCACTTACACTGTCCGTGTACGTACTACAGATCAAACCGGTCTGTTCTTCGACAAAGCCTTCGTGATCAATGTTACCAACGTCAACGAAGCCCCAACAGACATAGCACTTTCAGCGACGACTATTGCTGAAAACGCTGGTGCAAATGCATCGGTGGGGATGCTGAGCACCACCGATGCTGATGCTGCAAATACGTTCTCCTACAGCCTCGTTGCGGGTCTTGGGGACACGGACAACGCCGCCTTCAGCATCGCGGCAGGTGCTCTTCTAACAAACAGCAGTTTCGACTTTGAATCCAAGTCCAGTTACACCGTGCGTGTCCGGTCAACGGATCAAGATGGACTGTTCACAGAAAAAGCGTTTGTCATCAATGTGACAAACGTAAACGAAGGCCCAACCGATATCCTCATCTCCGCGAACGCCATCGCGGAAAACGCCGGAGCTAACGCCACCGTCGGCACACTGAGCACCTCCGATGTCGACGCTGGAAACACTTTCACCTACACCTTGGTAGCAGGTTCTGGAGATATCGATAACGCTGCGTTCAATATCAATGGAAACGCCCTGCGTGCCACAGCTAGCTTGGACTTTGAGACAAAATCAAGCTACACCGTGCGTGTTCGCTCCACCGACCAAGGTGGACTCTTCACGGAGAAGGCCTTCATTATCAGCGTGACCGACGTAAACGAAGCACCGAGTGATATCGCTTTGTCCTCCAACACCATCGCTGAAAACTCCGGAGCCAATGCAACCGTAGGCACATTAAAAACCTCTGATAGCGATATCGGCAATACGTTCACCTATTCCTTGGTCGCCGGAACCGGTAGCACCGACAACGCAGCTTTCAACATCCTTGGGAATGCTCTTCGGGTTACTGCCAACTTGCTTTTGGCAACACAAGCAAGTTACTCCGTACGCTTGCGTTCCACGGATCAAGGTGGCTTGTTCACAGAGAAAGTCTTTACGATCACTGTGACTCAAGGAAATTCGGCTCCTACCGATATCGCTCTGACCCCAGGTTTTGTTTTCGAAAACGCAGGGGCAAACGCTTCGGTCGGCACTTTGACAACCACAGATCCAAATGCAGCTGACACGTTCACCTATACGCTGATCTCCGGTCTTGGAGATGCTGATAACGCATCCTTCAACATCCTGGGCTCAACCCTGCGTGCTAACAGTAGCTTCGACTACGAGTCGCGATCTAGTTATTCCGTACGTGTTCGATCAACCGATCAGGGCGGACTCTCGACCGATAAAGTGTTCGTGGTGAGTGTTCTCAACACCAATGAGGCTCCCACGGATATCACTCTCTCCTCGACAACCATCGCTGAACTTGGTCTCGCCAACGCAATCGTCGGAACCCTCGGTACTGTCGATGCAGACGCAGCAAATTCCTTTGTTTACGCCCTCGTTGCAGGTACAGGTGATACCGACAACGCAGCCTTCAACATCAGCGGTACTTCGCTGCGGGCAACCAGTCCTTTGGACTTCGAAACCAAATCCAACTACACCGTCCGAGTACGCTCAACAGACCAGGGCGGACTCTTTACGGAAAAGGTTTTTGTCATCAATGTCACCAATGTGAATGAAGCCCCAACGGACATCGCTCTGTCACCGAACACCATTTCCGAAAATGCCGGGGCAAATGCCACTGTAGGCTCCTTGAGCACCACCGACCCTGATGCTGCAAACACGTTTACCTACACCCTCGTCGTCGGCACAGGCGATTCCGATAACGCCTCGTTCAACATCAGTGGGGGAACACTGCGAGCCACCAACAGCCTGGATTTCGAAACCAAATCCAGTTATACCGTTCGGATCCGAACCACCGACCAAGATGGCCTCTTCTCAGAAAAGGCTTTTGTTATCGGTGTGACCGATGTGAATGAAGCACCGACTTCGCTTTCGATCTCCTCAACAGTCATTCCGGAGAATGCAGGTGCCGATGCGACAGTCGGAACTCTGTCAACCTCCGATGTTGACGCAGGAAACACGTTCACCTACACACTCGTCGCCGGCACGGGTGATGCGGATAACGCGGCGTTTAACATCAGCGGTAACGCTCTGCGTGCAACCAGTAGTCTCGACTTTGAAACCAAGCCGAGTTACACGATACGCGTACGATCTACCGATCAAGGTGGTCTATTCACCGAACAGGTCTTCTTGATCAGCGTGTCCAACGTCAACGAAGCCCCATCCGATGTAGCGATCAGTTCCTCGACCATTGTCGAGAACTCGCCGGCGAACACGACTGTTGGGCTTCTGACCACCACGGATGCCGATGCTGCCAATACATTTACCTATACATTGGTGACCGGCACGGGTGACGCAGATAACGCCGCCTTCAATATCAGTGGTGATGCATTGCGTGCAACCAATTCCTTTGACTTTGAGGCCAAATCGAGTTATACGGTCCGGATCCGGTCCACAGACCAAGGTGGACTCTTCACAGAAAAGGCATTTGTTATCGGCGTCACCAACGCGAACGAAGCACCGTCGGATGTCACTTTGTCTTCGAACAACATTCCTGAAAACTCGGGCGCAGACGCGATCGTAGGTACACTGTCAACCACCGATGTCGATGCAGGAGACACCTTCACCTACTCACTCGTCGCCGGCACAGGCGATACTGGCAACGCTGCCTTCAACATCAGCGGCAATGCATTGCGTGCAACAAACAGTCTTTCGTTTGCGACGCAATCATCCTACTCCGTTCGCGTCCGTGCCACGGACCTGGGTGGTTTGTCCACCGAGAAAGTGTTTACGATCAACGTAACCCAGACGAATCAAGCTCCCACGGACATTACGCTCTCTGCAAACTCGATAGCGGAAAACTCTGGGGCAAATGCGACCATCGGCACAATGTCGACAACCGATCCCGACACAGGAGATACATTTACGTACTCTCTGGTCGCTGGTTTGGGAGATGCCGATAATGCCGCATTTAATATCGCTGGAAATGCCCTTCGCTCCACCAATAACTTGGACTTCGAAACCAAATCCAGTTACACAGTTCGTGTTCGCTCCACCGATCAAAGCGGATTGTTCACGGAGAAAGCCTTCACGATCACAGTGATCGATGGCCCCGAGGACGTACAAATTCTCGGTACAAATGCCAACGACACCTTCGTTGCAAACTACACCGGAGACGGTACTGTAGGTCAATGGCTCGTAACCCGAAATGGAACGATCGTCTTCAATGGAGCCGTTCCTGCAGGCGGAGCCCTATGGTTCGACGGATTAGCAGGCTCGGACAGCCTGCAAGTTGTCGGACGAGCAGTCGACGATACCTTCGTGCTCGATGGTACCAACATCTCCGCAAACGGTTCTACCACCCGCTCTACGAATGTGGAATCTCTGCGAATTGTGGGTGGCAACGGCAACGACCAACTCAACGTGGTTTCCGGTTCTGCATCCTTCGATGGAGGACTTGGCTCCGATCGAGTCGCCGCTGTCGCAGGAACAAATCTTTTTGCCATCACCGGTGTCGGAGTTGGTAACCTAAATTCAACCGTGACTTACACTGCCATCGAATCGCTTCAAGGTGGAACGGGAGCGGATACGTTCAGCTTCAGTGCTGCCGGCAGATTGACAGGACTTGTACTTGGTGGAGACGGTACAGATACGATTAATCTGTCCGCGAAAACCACGACACACACTCTGAACCTCCAGACCAACACCCTCACATCAACCGGCGGGATCTCGAGTATCGAAAGCTTTGCCGGTGGAACATCCGCTGCGGATGTGTTCATCGGTTCAAGCACTACTAACCTATGGAGAGTCTCCGGTACAAATTCCGGCACATTCAACGACACCGTTGCCTTCAGCGGTTTCGAGAACCTTACCGGCGGAACAGGGACAGATACTTTTGAGTTTGGAGCCGATGGAAGATTGACCGGTACCCTAAATGCTGGAACGGGTGTAGATACGGCAAATCTTTCGGCAAAGACCACGCCTCTGCAGGTTCAGCTAGGGACCACGACGTCGATCACGGGAGTGATTGGTCGATATACCGGCCTGGAAAACGTCGTTGGAAACGGAGTCACTGGCGGCCGCATCAACGGCACTACCGCTGCTACCGCTTGGACGATCGACGCTGCCGGTGCAGTTGTCACGAGTAAGGTAACCTATTCAGCAATCCCCGCGATCGCAGGCGGATCGGGTGTTGATACGGTCACAGGACCTGCCGCAGCGACCACTTGGTCGATCGATGGAGCAAACTCAGGATCAGTCACCGTCGGTACCGTCACCGTTGCCTTGACCGGTGTTGAAAACCTTACCGGTAGCACCGCAAGCGACGCTTTTATCATTGCCCCGACCGGCACACTGAGCGGAAACCTCAATGGTGGAACCGGGACGGGACTGAACTCCATCGATTACTCCGCGTGGACGACGGGTGTCACAGTGAACTTGGCAACGACAACCGCTGCCAACGCAACTGCGATCACCGGTGCACTAACGAATATCCAGATCGTTACCGGCGGGGCAGGAAACGATACGCTAACAGGCCGCGCAACGCTCGCAACAATGCTGATCGGCCTCGGGGGTAACGATGTTCTGATTGGTGGTAGCCAACGAGATCTTCTCTTCGGCGGTACAGGTGCAGATATCCTTCAAGGTCTCGGAGGCGATGATCTCCTGATCTCTAGTAGTACCTCACATGATCAAAATCGTGCAGCATTACTTGCGATCTATGCCGAATGGACCTCCACGCGAACCTTTGCCCAACGAACTGCTAACCTCTGGGGTAACGGCACAGGGACGCGAGCAAACGGCACAACCTATCTCAACAGCGGTGCTGATGCTATCGCGGACACCGTGTTCGCTGACACAGATAATGACATTCTGCTCGGCGGAGCTAACCAAGATTGGTTTTTCGCTTCCTTGACAGAAGTATCCGATTTCACAGGTGGGCTAACCGGCGATCGTCGCGACACGCCAGCGTAATCGTCGAAGAGTAGCCCATCTACTACAGCCATCATCGGATGGCTGTTTTCATTACCAAAAGCAAGAGCTGTTTATAAATTGGGGATCGATAATGAAGCGAAGTAAGAGCCGGAATTCAGTCGTTCGAGGCATGCAAAACAAGCTACGGTCAAGAAAGCCATTGATCGAATCGCTAAATGCCCGGATTGCCATGGCGGCCGACATGATGTTTGTCAAAGACATCAACACCATTGCTGAAACCGTCGGCGGAACACCAACAGCGTTCGTCCAAGTTGGTACGACGATGTTTTTCACCGCTTCGGGAAGCACTACCGGACAGGAACTTTGGAAAACAGATGGGACCCCTTCGGGAACGATGTTGGTGAAAGATATCCGCTCAGGGGGCACCGGGTCGGGTCTCAATCAATTGACCAATGTCAATGGCACTCTCTTCTTCAGTGCAAATAACGGGACAAACGGGTCGGAACTTTGGAAGACCGATGGCACAACTCAAGGCACCGTCTTGGTCCGCGACATTCGTCCAGGTACGCAAAGCTCCAATCCCTCGAGTCTTGTCAATGTAGGTGGAACACTTTTCTTCAGCGCGAACGACGGCAACAACGGCACTGAACTTTGGAAATCAGACGGCACCACTGCTGGTACGGTCCTCGTCCGGAATATTCGTGCAGGAACGGCGAGCTCAACGCCTGCGAACCTGACCGAAGTCGCCGGAGCCGTGTACTTCACAGCCAATGATGGCACCAACGGAGTTGAACTCTGGAGGTCGGATGGAACCAACGCCGGTACAACCATGGTGCGCAATATCCGCACAGGGCTAGCAAGTGCGACCCCCTCCAGCTTGGTCAACGTAAACGGTACTCTCTTTTTCTCGGCAAACGACGGCACGAACGGCGTAGAACTCTGGAGTTCCAACGGTACCTCCGCTTCGACCGTCATGGTAAGTAATATCTTCGCAGGTGCGACCTCCTCTAACCCAACACAATTGACCAACGTTGGAGGAACCCTGTACTTCTCTGCCAACGAAGGAACCGGCGGTATCGAACTCTGGAAATCCAATGGTACGAGCGCGGGTACTCAACGTGTAGCAGATATTTTTCCAGGCACTACCGCAAGCAATCCCACTCAACTTACCGCGGTTGGAACAAGCGTTTATTTTGCAGCACAGAACGCCTCAGGAATTGAATTGTGGAAGTCCGATGGCACCGCAGCGGGCACCCAACTCGTCCGCGATATTCAAGTCGGAGCTGGAAGCTCAAATCCTTCGAGCCTAAAAGACATTAATGGAACCCTTTATTTTGCCGCAAACAATGGAGTTCTAGGAACCGAACTTTGGAAGAGTGATGGCACTTTAGGCGGAACTTCCCTCGTGCGCGATATCCGCGACTCGAGTAATCTCGGTTCAAACCCTTCATCAATCGTAGCGTTCAATGGTCAAGCAATTTTCCAAGCGGACGACGGTCTAACCGGCGCGGAACTTTGGATTTCCAATGGCACCTCCGAAGGAACTTCTCTCCTCAAAGAAATCCGTCCCGGAAGCTTGGGATCGCAAATCGGACCTGAAATCGTCTCGGTCGGAGCGAACTACTTCTTCACCGCAACCGATGGCGTCTCTGGCGTTGAACTATGGATGTCCAATGGGACAGCCGAAGGCACTGTGATGGTCAAAGATATCAACCCCGGGATGTTGAGTTCCGCGCCAACGTACCTCACGAACGTCGGTGGTATCCTGTACTTCGTCGCCGACGACGGAACCAACGGTGCAGAACTATGGATGTCCGATGGTACACAAGCCGGCACCGTCTTGGTCAAAGATATTGCAGCAGGAATCGCCACCTCTGAGCCGACCTTCTTTGCCAACGTGAATGGAACGCTGTACTTCGCTGCGGACAACGTTACCAACGGAATGGAACTGTGGAAGTCGGATGGCACCGAAGCCGGAACCGTCATGGTAAAAGACATCTATGCAGGGACGCTAAGCTCACTTCCCAACTATCTCACCAATGTCAATGGAACGCTCTTCTTCGTTGCGACCGATCTCATAGGGGGTACGGAGCTCTGGAAGTCTGACGGAACCAACGCCGGAACCATTCGAGTCAAAGATATTCGTGCTGGACTCGCTCCCGGATTGAATGGTGAATCAGGCTTGACCAATGTCAACGGTATCGCTTATTTCACGGCAACCACCATTGCTAACGGTAATGAACTCTGGAAGTCAGATGGAACCGATGCAGGTACCGTGATGGTCAAAGATATTTTCCCAGGCCCAGGGCACTCCTATGCCGAAGGCCTAACCGAAGCAGGAGGATTCCTCTACTTTACCGCTACAGATGGCGTAAATGGCTACGAACTTTGGAAATCCGACGGGTCGTTCGAGGGTACCGTATTGGTTCGGGACATCAACCCGGGCGCATTGGACGGCGAACCAGAGTACATCACCGCCGTAGGTGGAAATGTGTTCTTCTTTGCAGATGACGGAGTAAATGGCACCGAGTTATGGAGGTCCGATGGAACAGCGGAAGGGACACTCATGATGCGAGACATCGCTCCAGGCGCAGCTGCTACGCTCCCGACCCCGATCGTCGATGCCCAAGGAATCGCATATTTCGTTGCCAACGATGGGGTGAACGGGCCGGAATTATGGCAGTCCGATGGAACCGAAGCTGGCACCATACGTACCACCTCGATCACCTCAGCTCCAATTGGTTCCAATCCCACAACGCTTGGATCATTCAATGGTCGGCTGGTGTTTGCTGCGGAAGACGAATTACACGGCAATGAATTATGGGCCCAAATCCCCAATGTGGCACCTACCGACATTCTGCTATCCGGAAACTCCATCCCCGAAAACTCTCTTGCACCAACTCAAATCGGTACACTCAGTTCGCTCGATGCCGATGCCGATGACACGTTCACCTATACGCTAGTACCCGGCACCGGAGATGCTGACAACACAACCTTTGAAATCATCGAAACCTCACTGCGAGCCAAAAGTAGCTTTGACTTCGAAACTAAACCAAACTACAGCGTTCGAGTACGCTCGACCGACCAAAGTGGACTGTTCACTGAAAAGATTTTCACCATTACAGTAACCGATGTTGCCGAAGCACCGTCGGAAATCCTGCTGTCGTCTTCGACAATCGCTGAAAACCTCGGAGCAAATGCTACCGTTGGAACACTCAGTACCATCGATAGCGATTTGGGCGATACGCATTCCTATTCCCTCGCCACAGGGGCAGGTGACACGGACAATGCCGCATTCGTACTGGCTGGAAACGAACTCTATGCTGTCAATAATCTAAATTTTGAAACCAAATCGTCCTACTTGCTACGCATCCGATCGACCGATTCAGCAGGCATGTTCGTCGAAAAAGCGTTCACCATCAACGTGGTTAACGCGAACGAAAACCCATCGGATATTACCATCTCCTCGACGGTACTGCCGGAGAATGCCGGTCCAAACGCAACCGTAGGAACGCTCAACACCTTAGACGTTGATGCTTCCGATACGTTTACCTACCAACTGATCGCCGGAGTTGGTGACTCAGATAACGCGGCATTCAACATTAGCGGTAATCAACTGCGAGCGACAAACAGTTTCGACTATGAAACCCAATCCTCCTACTCCGTACGCCTGCGATCAACGGATCAAGGTGGATTGTTCACGGAAAAAGTCTTTGTCATCTCCGTAACCAATGTCAATGAGGCTCCCACTGAATTGACAATTTCGTCAACATCCATCTTGGAAGATTCCGGAATCAACGCCATCGTTGGTACCTTCACCACCACCGATGCCGACGCTGCCAATACATTCTCGTACTCACTCGTCGCAGGCACGGGCGATACGGACAATGCAGCCTTCAATATCAGTGCAAATACGTTGCGCGCAACCAACAACCTCAGTTTTATAACCCAATCAAGCTACACAGTGCGAGTACGTTCGACCGATCAAGGCGGTCTGAGTGTAGAAAGATCCTTCACGATTCAAGTTCTACAACAAAATGTCGCTCCGACAAACCTTGAGTTGACCCCAAGTTTCATTTTTGAAAACTCCGGTGTAAACGCATTGGTTGGAAGCCTAAATACTACCGACGCAAACGCAGGAGATACTTTCACCTACTCATTCGCAGCAGGATTAGGGGACGCAGATAATTCCTCATTCAATATCGATGCGGGCTCCCTTCGTGCAAGCAACAACTTAGATTACGAATCGCGTTCAAGCTACAGTGTTCGACTACGTACAACCGATCAGGGAGGACTTTCATTCGAGAAAGTCTTCATCGTCCATGTACTCAATCAGAACGAAGCTCCCACCGATGTGACGCTCTCGACGTCCAGCGTAGCCGAAGGGCTCGCGATCAACTCAATCGTTGGACTGCTAACTACCGTCGACGCCGATGCAGCCAATTCGTTCACCTATTCCTTAGTCAATGGCACCGGCGATACGGATAACGCAGCGTTTAATATCAGTGAAAATGCACTTCGCACCTCCGAATCCTTTGATTTCGAAACGAAGTCTTCCTACACGATTCGTATTCGCTCAACAGATCAAGGAGGGTTATTCACGGAGAACATCTTCGTCATTGGCGTGACAGATGCAAATGAAACCCCAATAGATATCGATTTATCGAACGCCTCGATTGCAGAAAACTCTGGACCAAATGCTACCGTTGGCACCCTGTCGACCATCGATGCCGATGCGGCAAATAGGTTTGACTATTCTTTGGTGGATGGCACAGGCGATGCCGACAATACTTCCTTCAACATCTTCGGAGACTTGCTTCGCGCCACGAACAATTTGGTCTTTGCAACCAAGTCATCGTACTCGGTTCGAATCCGCTCCACAGACCAAGGTGGATTGTTTACTGAAAAAACTTTCGTCATCACCGTCACCGATGTGAATCGGGCTCCGACAGATATCTCCTTGAGCTCATCAACAACTCCCGAAAATGCGGGAACTAACGCGGCAATAGGCGAATTCAGTGCAACAGATCCCGACATTGGCGATACATTTACTTTCGCTTTAGTTGCAGGGACAGGAGACACCGATAACGCAGCGTTTACTATCGATGGAAGTACCCTGCGAGCCTCGAATAGCTTTGATTTTGAAACGAAATCGAGCTATTCCATTCGGATTCGTTCCACCGATCAAGACGGACTCTTCACCGAAAAAGTGTTCATCATTTCAGTCAACGACGTCAATGAAGCCCCCACAGACATCGCTCTGTCGAATAATACCATTGACGAAAATGCCGGTGCTAATGCATCCATCGGCAATCTAACTACTAGCGACGAAGATGCAGGAAACACCTTTACCTACTCGTTAGTCGCTGGAACAGGCGATACGGATAACGCCGCATTTAATATCAATGGTGCGACACTACGTGCAACAACTGGTCTCAATTTTGAATCGAAGTCAAGCTACTCGGTACGACTCCGCTCCACCGATCAAAACGGTCTTTTCGTTGATAAAGTCTTTTTGATCAGCGTCAACGACGTCAATGAAGCCCCGACCGATGTAATCCTCTCGAATAACTCAATTCCTGAAAATTCGGGTGACAACGCCTTGGTCGGAACTTTGAGCTCCATCGACGCAGATGCGGCCAACACGTTTACTTACTCTCTCGCCACCGGAACTGGAGATGCAGACAACGCTTCCTTCAATATCGTCGGGAGCAACCTTCGTGCAAGCAATAACCTCAGCTTTGCTACCAAGTCCTCCTACTCCGTTCGTATCCGAACGACCGACCAAGATGGATTGTTTGTCGAAAAGTCTTTTGTGATCAACGTATTACAAGTAAACAACGCACCGACCGATATCTCTATCTCCTCGACAACCATCGCAGAGAATCTGGGTGCGAATGCAACCGTCGGTATTCTTTCAACCACCGATAGCAATGCGAGCGATACGTTCACGTATACGTTGGTTGCAGGAACTGGTGACCTCGACAATTCCGCCTTTAATATCAGTGGCAACGTGTTGCGAGCGACGAACAATCTCGACTTTGAGACCAAAGCCAACTACACCGTAAGGATCCGTTCGACCGACCAGGGTGGTTTGTTTACTGAAGAATCATTCTCAATCAGCGTCACCGATGCCGCCGAAGAGATTCTCATTCCAGGTACTAACGGCAACGACACGTTTGTCGCAAACTATACCGGGGACGGCGTACAAGCCCAATGGCTGGTTACACGGAACGGTACCATCGTGTTCAACGGAGTTGTACCTACCGGCCAAAACCTTTGGTTCGATGGGCTCCTCGGTACAGACTCTCTCCAAATTGTGGGACGAACGGTCGATGACTCCCTAACCTTAGATGCAAATCGCATCGCTGCGAACGGGGCTTGGACCCGAAGTACCAATATGGAGTCATTCCGCATCACCGGAGGAAATGGAAACGACACACTCAAAGTCATCTCTGGTACCGCACTCTTTGATGGTGGTGCAGGTACGGATCGACTCGAAGCGATCACGGGTTCAAATACCTTCAGCATCACCGGAGCTGGGGCGGGGAACCTGAACAACACCGTCACCTTCACGACCGTGGAATCCCTACTAGGTGGAGCTGACGCTGATCGGTTTGTGTTCGGATCCGCAGGTACCCTAACAGGACAAGTCTTAGGTGGTGCTGGCTCAGATACCATCGACCTATCAGCGAAGACGAACAAGCTCACCTTGAACCTTACGACAAATATGCTGACCTCGACAGGTGGAATCTTTGATGTGGAGTCCTTCATCAGTGGAACAAATACCACAGATACAGTGGTCGCCCCAAACACCACAAACAATTGGAATGTCTCAGGCGTAAATCAAATGACTCTGAACACCATCACGAGTCTTGCTGGCTTTGAAAACGTTACAGGTGGCACAGCGGCCGACCGGTTTGACTTCGGCCCGGCAGGGCGCATCACCGGAACCTTGACAGCAGGTACCGGAACCGACGTGGCAAGCTTTGCTGCCGTTACCACCCCGATCCTAGTCCAGCTAGGCACCGCTCCACTGATCACAGGCTTAGTGGGCCGATACGTTGGATTGGAAATCATCGAAGGCAACTCAGTCGCCGGGAGCAGAGTCGCCGGAGCGAACACAACGACGGCTTGGACGGTAAATGCCAGCGGCGGAATTGTAGTCAGCGGCGTGACGTTCAACAGCATCCCAACCATCGCGGCGGGAACAGCATTAGACACGTTAACTGGACCGGCTGTGAGCACGCGTTGGAACCTCAATGCTGCGAACGGTGGCTCAGTCTCTGTCGGCACCGTCGCAGTCGCTTTCTCTGGTATAGAAAACCTAACAGGAAGCACGGCCAGCGATGAGTTCATCATCGCTCCAACCGGCACACTAAGCGGAAATCTAAACGGTGGAACCGGCACAGGTATCAACTCCGTCGATTACTCTGATTGGACTACCGGCGTAACCGTAAACCTGTCGACCACAAACACTGGCAACGCCACCGCAATCAATGGTGCGATGACTTCGATTCAGATGGTCACTGGTGGTTCGGGAAATGACTCCTTAACCGGACGAGCTACCCTGACGACCATCTTGATCGGACTTGCAGGTAATGACGTTCTGATTGGAGGTAGCCAACGCGACATCCTCATCGGTGGATCAGGTGCTGATATACTCCAAGGTGCGGCCGGTGACGACTTGCTCATCTCCGGAACGACCTCCTACGATCGTGATCGTGCAGCGTTGTTGGCAATCCACGCTGAATGGATTTCCGCTCGTACATTCGCTCAGAGAACCAGCAATCTGTTCGGAACCGGATCCGGTGCTCGTGCGAACGGGAATAACTTCCTAAACAATGCCGCAGACAGCATAACCGATACGGTATTCGCAGACACAGACACGGATATCCTAACAGGTGGAACCAATCAAGACTGGTTCTTCGCTGAGTTGGCCGAGATCACGGATCCAACATTCGCTGGCACGACCCCTGATCGTCGTGATTAAATATCTGTTCCGTGACGAATGACAAGTTCATCGAACAACATTTTGCTCGATGAACTCTGTCGGAAACTGAATATCCTATTCGCCCACTCTACGGCAGGGCGAATACGGTGCCCGTCACAAACGCAGCCTGAGTGACGGCTCCTCTGGCACTGATTGGGATCGGACGAACTCCCCATGGTGCACAAGAACCCGGACGATGATACCCAAGCGGATGTTGACATTCGTTCGGGGGATGAATCCCCATCTTGTACGGAAGCACCGCTAAATCCCCAAAGAAACGGACAGTAGATATCGCTGGTTGCACTACCGGACCCCACTCATGCCCATACCGCTCTAAATCTACATCTTCAAAGTACAACGGCTTGTTGCACGCACCCGATGCTTTCCAAGTCAACGTCGATTCAACAAATGCACGAGGCGCAAAGCCCTGATCACCCAGTGAACAAGTCACAGGGATACCCCACGATTCCGCAACGAACACTTGATCAGAATCACTCAATTGCCGTTGCAAGTACGACAGTCGAGATCCGTCTTTCTGCTCAATGACAACCGTTCCATAAACCAAGTCCACCAACTTGCCCTCGGCTATTTGCTCACCGCTGATGCCACGCCATGTTCTATGCGGAGTCTTTTCTACGAAGTCCCTTTTCGAGGTATCATTGGCTTTGTCCATTGATTGCTTCGTCTTTACATACTCCGGTGATGAATTAACCTGAACGTTGCGTATATCCGTCCCAGCAGCGAAGTTTCTCACAAGGTCACAATTTGCGACGGACTGCTCCGCTCGCTTTGGCGGCGTTGGCGGCAGATCATCGTCCAAGCGCGCCGGCTCTCGCAGGTTGCGATCCGACGGGGACCGTAACTCCGCTGGCGGCACCCCCGGCCTGGCTTGTGGATCTAACTCCGGTTCCTTTCTCGGGAATGGGTTGGGTAATGTTCTCTCATTGAGACTCGGTAGAGAATTCGCAGCAGGTGGTTCAACCGACTCCGCAGGGACGTTTGGCGGAAGCGCTAACGGCTCGGAAGGAAGAGACGGTGGCACAACGTTCGGAAGCACAAGATTCGGAGTCGGTGCCGGCTCCTGCGGTTGCTTGATTAATAAACTCGATCGAGTCGAACTGGATTGAGGCAAAGTGATCGGTTGCTGAAATTGAACTTGCGATACCGCAGAATCCTCATGGAAAGGATCCCGCCTAACCTCAAGCCGACTTGCCTCTGGTGCCTTGGGCATCTGTGGAGCTTGCGATCGGCGAAACGCCTCGGCCAAACTCTTCGAGGAAGCAACTCCGGAAGGTGACGCTGCTGCATCAACCTTTCTCCAACGAACAACCTCAGCAGGCTTCGTTACAGCCACCTGATTCGTTACAGCCACCTGATTCGTAACAACCGAATCGCTCGACTGCTGCGATGGATTCGAGACGTCTTGATTGGATCGCAATGGCTGATTTGGACGCAGCGGATTGGCTTGCCCTACACTCGATCCTACCACGCCGCGAGGCATCTCCCCGTTCGACAATGAATTCGAAAAGCCCGCGCCCGCCGCCGGTCGAAACGGCTCGGGGGACCAAGCTGGAGTACTCTGACCAGTTGCAAATTGCTCTACCCCAAAGAGAAGGGCAGGGGTAAGCAGCAGAGGAGAAAATAAAGTGCGCATCGTCGCCGAGAATCTCTCTCGAAGCAATCCTTGCTGCAAGTGACACGTTTCGCTGAGCCCCCGCGCGCCGAGACTCAACGTTTCACCAGCATCAGCTTTCGCTGGGTCAGCCTTCGTTGGGGTTATGCACCTCCGGACTGTAATTAGGTGCTTCCTGCGTGATGGCGATGTCATGTGGATGGTTCTCCCGCACAGTCGCGGCCGACACTTTGATGAATCGAGCAACGGAGCGTAACTCGGCGATCGATTGAGTACCGCAATACCCCATCCCCGCACGAAGTCCGCCAACAAGTTGGTAAACGTAATCGGCTAAAGGACCCTTGAACGGCACCCGGCCTTCGACCCCCTCAGGAACCAGCTTCGATAACTGGTCTTGGGCTCCCTGCCGATACCGTTCACTCGATCCCTTCACCATCGCCCCAAGCGAACCCATACCGCGGTAGGCTTTAAAAGTCCGACCTTGGTACAAAATGGTTCTACCCGGGCTCTCAGCGAGCCCCGCAAACAAACTCCCAATCATCACCGTCTGCGCCCCTGCTACAATGGCTTTAACAATGTCACCCGAATATCGGATTCCACCGTCGGCGATGGTTGGAATGCCCGCTTGCGAACAAGCTTTCGTGGCCTCATATATCGCGGTGACCTGAGGAACACCTACGCCAGAGATCACCCGCGTTGTGCAGATCGACCCCGGACCAATCCCCACCTTCACCGCATCAGCCCCAGCGGATGCTAACGCTTTACCACCTTCGAACGTCGCAACGTTCCCGGCAATAACGTCGATGTTCCACTGACGCTTCAACTGCTTGACCGTTTCAATCACGTTCGAAGAATGCCCGTGCGCACTGTCTACCACAAGGATATCGACACCACGCGCAATGAGCTTCTCCGCACGCTCGTAATCATGAACCCCAATCGCAGCACCCACCCGAAGACGCCCCAACTCGTCTTTGCAAGCCGAAGGGTAACTCTTCATCTGGTCGATGTCTTTGATCGTGATCAGACCGGTTAGTTGGTATTGATCGTCAACCAGTAAAAGTTTCTCCACCTTTTTATCCGTCAAAATCCGCTCAGCTTCCGCAAGCGATACATTTCCCTGAGCCGTTACCAAATTCTCTTTCGTCATCACCGACGCAATCGGAGTATCGCTCGACTCGAGAAATCGCATGTCCCGCCGCGTAAGGATCCCAACCAATTTGCCGTCACCGGCAACAATCGGAATTCCTGAAACGTTTTGCTTGCGCATCACTTCCTGGGCGGTCGCAACGCTGTCACTAGGCCGTAACGTCACCGGATCCGGTATGATCCCATTCGCACTCCGCTTGACCTTCGTCACCTCCGCAGACTGCGATGCAACATCCATATTCTTGTGGATAATCCCCAATCCACCTACCTTCGCCAACGCAATCGCCATCTCACTCTCCGTCACCGTGTCCATCGGCGATGAAAGCAACGGAACCTCAAGACGAATTCTCGAAGTCAACTGCGTAGATACGTCCACCTGAGAAGGAAGAATTTCGCTGTAGCGAGGCTGGATAAGCACGTCATCAAACGTGATACCCTCACAGGCAATTTTGTCGTCCATAGATTGTTTCCTGGAATGGTCTCGTGATCCTGGAAACCGTCGAAGTATCCCAAAAAACCTAGCTTCTGCAACCCAACCCAAAAATCCAATGATTACAAAAGTAAAATGTTAAAGTTTAACGCTCAGGAAGAGTTGTTTGGTTGAAGTGGCGTTAGCGATCGTTCCGATAATTCCGAAGAGTACGGCTCGCAACCAGAGCTACCTAAGGTCCTATCGATTGAGGAACGACCCCGTGAAACGACGCAGGAATGACCGAATGAACAGCCGAATTACACGTTTCGGTGCCAAAAACACACGTCGCCAAGCCCAGTCAACCCTAAAGAATGTCCTCCTGACGGTCCTGGCAGGGGTCTCTATCGCCAGCGGAGGCGCCCAATCCCTCGCGCAATCACAAGGAACCCAGTTTCCAAATACTGGCAATTCCACTTCGCGCCCCATGACCCTCCCACCAAGCACGCAGCGAAGTACCCCATCAGCCACGCCTGCCCTGCCGCAGCCAACCGGCGATGCCAAACTCCAAGTCTACGCACTCCCAACCGAATACGTCGCTTACGCCGTCGGGCAATTGCAAGCACACTACGGCATGGACAAACGGGTTCGAATCACCACCGAGCCTGAAACCGGTCGTTTGATGGTTCTGGCACCCGAGGCAACACAGCAGAAGGTCGCGGAAACTGTCGCGGGAATCACTAAACAACTCAGCCCCGTCGCGACCGATGTCACCGGCCATGTCCTCTCGAATTCCGTCCAATCAAGACAATACAAACTACAAAAAATCGGCTGGCGAGAACTCGAAGATGCAATCGCTCGAATCGCCGGTTCCAAACTCTCGGTATCAACCACCAATAACGGTGAACTTGCGCAATTGCAACTCATGACCGATGCCGGCCCGCGTGAGATCATGACCATCGACCGCCGACGCGACGAAGTGCGGATGCAAGGCAGCCCCAAAGATGTCTTGGCCTGGTCTCAAGTCGTAACCGCAGTCGACCTAGCCCAAGCAGACCCGCAACGCCCAACACAAATTGTTCCAATCAATCCTGCAACGCCAGAACGCATCGAAACTGCACTGCGACTCGTGCGGCTCGCTTCCTATCAACAACCACCACAAGACGAACAAACAGCAGGCCAAGTTCCGGTAAATCCCCAAGAAGATGACAACTCTCCAGGGATGGCTGTAGGCTCGCCCGACTCCCTGAGCAGCGGCACCGGCTTGATCGGCGATGTCGATATTTCCTTTGTGCCTGAAATGGGATTGGTCATCGTCAAAGGTGGCAAACGTGACGTTGCACGCGTCTTGGAAGTCATCGATCAAATCAAAAAGCAGAGTGCTGAGACGCAGCCAGAAATTGAAGTCTACCCACTAAAACACGTCAACGGCGTAGCTCTCGAGCCAGTCTTGAAAGATCTTAACGACAAAGTATTCTCCCCCCGGCAAGGACAAATCAGTATCTACGCCTTGGGACAACCAAACTCATTGCTCCTGATCGGACGTCCAGAAGCACTCAGCGGGATCAAAGAACTGATCGTGAAACTCGATCAACCACTCGATCCAAACAACCAATTGCGTGTCTTCCGACTAGTAAACTCCTCGGCAGTAGATGCGGAGACCATCGTCAAGAACTTCTTTGGTGATATCTCCACCAACGCAACCGGCGGAAACGCAGCCAACACCGGCACGCAGCTGAATGCACGCGTCAAAGTCGTCGCCGATTACCGTACTAACTCGTTGATCGTCCAAGCCTCTCCGCGCGATATCGCAGAAGTCGCACGGCTGATCTTAGAAATCGATGTGGAATCCACCCCAGCAGAAAACGAAATCCGCGTATTCCCCGTCAAAAACGCAGTCGCGTCCGAATTACAGCCCATCCTCCAGTCGGCAATCACCGGTACGGCAACCGCAACCGCTGGACAACAAGGTGGGGGAGGGGGACAGCCACAAGCCGCCGGTGGTACCGGCAGTTCTCGAGCTCCAAGCAGCCGCTTGATGGTCGTGCCTCGTGAAGGTGACCCAGTCAACTCCGGAATCCTCGCCGGCGTTACCATCACCAGCAACCCAAGCATCAACGCTCTGGTTGTGCGTGCTCCATCCAAGAGCATGCCACTGATCCAAGCTCTGATCGAGCAACTCGACCAACTCCCCAGTGCAGATGCTCGGATCAAAGTCTACCCAGTGATCAATGGAGATGCGACCAGTCTTGCCAATACCCTACAGCAAATCTTCGGACTACCCGCTACCGCCGGAACCAATACCAATAACGCAGCAGCCGCAATCGGGCTTCAAAACCTCGCAGCCCTAACCGGAGGCGGCGAAAGCTCCCTCGTTCAACTTCGTATCTCGGTCGACACCCGAACCAATAGCATCATCGCTTCCGGTGCCCCTTCCGACCTGGAAGTCATCGAAGCCTTGCTTTATCGGCTCGATGAAACAGGCGGACAACAACGAAATAACGAAGTCGTTTGGTTGCGAAATGCAAACGCCATCGATGTTTTCAACGCTCTCAATACGTTGCTTACCAATCAACGAACCGTTATCACGCAGCAATTGGTCACCGGACAAGCGATCAGCCTCTTCGAACGTATCGACAGAGAAGTCTTTGTCGTCTCGGAACCATCGACCAACAGCTTGATCATCAGCGCAACTCCAAGGTACATGCAACAAATCAAACAAGTCATCGAACGACTTGATCGCCAACAACCCATGATCGCAGTGGAAATCTTGATCGCAGAAGTCACCCTCGACGATGCCTTCGACATCGGAACCGAATTAGGCTTGCAAGACTCCCTGCTATTCGACCGCAACAGTGCAACCGGTGGAACGCTCAGCAGCCCAGCATTTAATCTCGGTACCCCATTCGGATTGAACCAACCGCAGCGACGCCCCCAAAACGTCGCTGGCCAAGGCCTCTCAAGCTTCGCAATGGGTCGCTCCAACGCAGACCTCGGATACGGTGGCCTGGTGCTTGCCGCAAGTAGCGAATCCGTAGGCTTGCTCTTCCGTATGCTGCAAGATGCCAACCGCGTGCAAATCCTCTCGCGGCCAAGCTTGATGACCATCGATAATAATATTTCCGTCGTCAATGTCGGTCAGTCGGTACCAACCTTGACCGGTACCACCAACGGTATCAACGGAGTTACCACCGGTGTGAATTATGTAAACACCGGCCTGACCATGCAGATCCAACCTCGAACGAACCAAGACGGCCTGATCAACATGATCGTTGCGGTGAGCCGTTCAAATATCGACCCTAGTGGCGGTATTCCCATCGGTTTCCAAATCGATGGCCAAGGTAACTCACAGCCGATCAGTGCCCCGATCTTCAATCAAACCCTCGCGCAAACCCGCGTGACCGCTTACGACGGACAAACGGTAATCCTCGGTGGTCTGATCACCAAGGAACGTGCGTCGCGATCCCGACGAATTCCGTTCCTCGCAGATATTCCTCTAGCCGGTTGGTTGTTCCGATACGACAGCGAATCGGAACGCCGAACCGAATTGCTCGTGGTGATGACCCCTCGAGTAATCAATTACAACGACCCAAACAAACTTGACATGATCAAACAAGTCGAATCCTCCCGAATGAGCTGGTGCTTGGCGGATATCCTCAACATCTATGGCGATGTCGGACTCTCCGAAGGCAACGGACTCTGGGGACCATCAGCAAGCCCAGTGATCTACCCAGACGTCAACCCAACCGGTGATGTAGGCCAAGCAGGCCCCGCAGGCCGAGCGGATGCTAATCAGCCAACCTATCTAACCCCTAGCTTGGATAACGCTCCTCAGTCCATTCCAACGCAAGACATCCCGATGAACGGGAACTGGAACGGGGAATACCAAGTCAATCCATACGGAAGCACTTCAAACAACGGAATGATCCAACTCAACGGCCAAGCCCTCTCCAACGGGACAATCAACCCGCAAAATGGAATCATGATCGAAGAAGAAGCTCCACTCTATATCCAACCAAACGGTATCCAACCAAACGGTCCGCAAACAGCACCTCAAGGAATCCCAGCCCTCATCCCTTCTTCCGTGCAACAAGGCACACTCCAGAGTATCCCTCCGCAGAGTATCCCACCACAGAGCGTCCAAGCGACTCCGAGCTCAAGCCGGATCCCGCCAAAAACACTCCTGCGAAACAACAACGCAGGCAGCAATGGCCCAAGTAATAGTAACCCCACTTCGAATAACACCAGCAACCAACCCAATCGCTACGGAGCAGTAAACGCTGCTTCGCCAGTCCAAGTCGCAGGTGTAATACCAAACACTCCCAATACGAACGCCGCAAACAATAACAACGTCAACGGTACCAATTACCAGCCGATTACCATCGCTCCCTCACCGTATGTAATCCCCACTCCAAACAGTGCTAACCCCAACGCGAACTTCAATTCGCAACGTTAAACCGATCAAGCAGGTCCCACTTCGGCCTTACCCTCACCTATTGGCCTTACCGTCCCACACTCGAATTAACCACCAACGAGATAGATATCATGCGAGCATCCCTCACGTGTCCCATTCACACGAACTTTCGTATCGCAAGATCAACATCATGGCTCCTGCTGGGCATCATCTGCTGTGCACTGCTCCCCGGATGCGCATCGATGACGGAGAAGGGAAAAGGCAAATCCAAAGAAGATTCCAAATGGTCCTTGTTCAAGAAGAAGGAATATCAAATTCCTCAAAGCATGAACGTCACCTGGGTCCATGACATTATCTCCGTTCCAGGTAAACCACCCACTCGTGGTTTTGGAGGACGGATCTATTTCTACAATGAGAAATCGCAAACAATCCCCGTTGATGGCGAAGTCATGATCTATGGTTTCGACGATACACTTGTCTCCCACGAAGGTGTCGGCATGGATCAAGCCGACAAACGGTTCCGCTTCACTGCCGAGCAATTCACAACGCACTTCTCGGAAGGGGACCTCGGTGCATCGTATAGCATCTGGGTTCCATGGGACGCCGCCCCTGGAGCTAAAAAGAAAATCATGCTGATTCCAACCTTCAAGTCCAAAGATGGCAAAGTCATCCGAGGTAATTCCGCGACCTTACTTCTGCCAGGTTGGACCGAAGAAGATGCCTCCGGTAAAGTCATTCAAGCGGGAGCATCACTCGCCGGCGGGAACCCCTCAGGTGTTCAACTAGCTTCTGCCAACTCACAACCCAACGCAAACGCACCTCTGGAAGACCGGCCAAAGACGACGACCATCCAGATGCCTGTTCGCGCCGCCGCGAGAGTACAACCCCTACTCACACCAGAACAAGCCTCTCAATTGCTCGAACAAGCCCGAAGTGCAAACTTTGATCCCGCGACCCTTCAACAACAATTCGGTGCCCAACCCATGAGCGACCGAGCATCATCAAACACAACAGCAGGCACCAGTTCATCTGCAACCATACGGGATGCCTCCATCCAAAACGCGATGAACTCAGGTTCTACCCCTCTGTTTCACGTTCCAACCACAAGCTTGACCCCTTCGCTCCTTCCAGGCATGCCAAACCAAATGTCAATCATGCCTAATTCCGGACTGCAGGCACACTCTCCAACTGGATTGGCGACGCAACAACCGTCAATTCATTCCGGACAGAATCAACTCCAGGCTCCAACTTCATCAAACGCTCCATCAACCGCTTATCCGCTTCGGTAGCCACGTTACCCCGTAAAGTAACTTCTCCTCCGACTACGCGAATGTCCAAGTTTCTAAGTCGGTCTTGGATCGGAGAACGCGAAATGCGTTCTTCGATGCGGCTGGTGACCGCCGGTACCGAACCGGCAGGCAACACAAAGTCGGGTTTCACCGTCGCTCGAATCGTTTTCTTACCCTGCTGATTTCCCTGTGCTCCAAAACCACCAGCGCGATTGCGGTTGTTGATCCCACCCAATCCACCAAGCCCGCCGATTCCACCGAGTCCTCCAAGACCTCCACCAAGTCCACCCAAGCCACCCAAGCCACCCAAGCCACCGCCAAGGCCTCCCAAACCACCGCCACCGAAGCCACCACCGCCAAAACCACCTGTCGTTCCGCCAAATGCATTCGCGCCAAATGCACTTCCCGACCCGCCACCACTGGCTCCTACCCCAAACGCCGACGATCCCGTCGTCGTGCTCGCAGTAATCGGACGCGTATTGAGGTTCCCAATGAAGTTCTGACCCGTGACCCCAGGCCCACCAAAAGTACCCGGGAAGTTGCTCGTGTTCG
>JBIJCS010000211.1:0-7890 GCA_044344575.1 Pirellula sp.
CAGTAAACAAAAAAGGCAAGGTCCGACGGGCCTTGCCTTTTTTGCTTTCGTTTCTTGGGTCGCAAGTTGTTCATGCGATGCGACCTGGATGATCTGCACAGATCCACCAGTTCGCGGATTGGTGGACTTGAAGCTAACGTTGAAGCCAGGGCAACATGGTCTTCGTCACGAGGTCGGAAGCGTCGTGTTGGACGAAGTGGCCTGCGTCGGGAATGGTGACGAGCGTAAGGTCTTTGTCGAGCCAATTCCAAGTGTCGTTCAAACCACTTGGGAGGAGTGCTTTGTCTTTCAAGCCATGAAACATGAGCACCGAGCATTGAATTCTGGGACTCGGTTGTTTGGGTTGTGTGTAGGGTTCGCGTGGATAGTTTGCCTTGTAGAAGTTGAGCATTCCCTCCATCGACGATTTCTTCATTGCTTCTAAGTGCTTTTCGCGAGCGGCGGTGTCCTTGACCCAAGCCGAGAGCGACTCAAGCTTGACTGCGGATGCTGCCTCTGGCGTTTGAAAGAAGCGAGCGTAACCGCTATACTTTTGTTGTTCTGGATTGGTAGCCAATTCTCGGAGTAAGCCATCTGGATGAGGCAGGTTTAGAATCACCAGCTTGTCGGTCATTTGAGGGTACTGCATCGCGAATTGCCAAGCGACCATACCGCCCCAATCGTGCCCCACGACAATCGCTCTCTCCTTCTTAAAGTGCTCAATCACACTTCGTACGTCGTTGATGAGTTTTTCCATTGCGTACTGTTCAACGCCTTCTGGCTTATCGCTCAAATTGTAGCCTCTTTGATCGATTGCAACGACTTGAAATGATTTGGCGAGTGCGGGCATTTGATTTCGCCATGTGTACCAGTAGTCAGGAAATCCGTGAATCATGATGACCAGGGGCCCGGACCCTTGAGTTACATAGTGGATTTTCACATCCCCTGATGTTGCGTATCCATCGGTACCTAGTTCTGTTTCTTGCGCTGTTGAGTAAGGTGATGCAGTGGCATAGATCGCTAGGATTGCAATGAACGCAACAGCACACCATTTAACGCGATAGATGGACATATCGATTGCCTTGCTTGGAAGTAGAAAATTTCAGCTTGCTGGAAGCTTTCTAGCTCTTCATTATAAGAATTGGCGGAAGCGTTGATTGCGTTGGAAGGGTTCGGTTCTTGGGATTATCTCGAAGTTTCAGAATTGGCTGCGGCTGGAGGATTTGACTGCCAGGGAGTCATTCCTCCCCGCTGTATGTTCCCGCGTAAGGCTTGAGCGAGTTCAAGCAGTTTTTCCGGATAAGATTGAGCCAGGTCCGTTTGTTCGAAGGGGTCGGAGGCGAGATGATAAAGTTCGAGTGGGCTATAAGGATCATTTTGCAATAGTTTCCACTCGCCACGAATCAACGCTTCAAAGCTTTTGCCTCCGTATCGGGGGCCACCTTCTCGTCGAACGAAATATAGATCTCTCGTTAAATTGTCTGATTCCTGCGATGGCTGCTTGCGGTCTTGTGTTCCGGAGAATGTTGAACACAGGCTTTGTGCATCCAGGTCGGATAGATGTGGGACTTCTGCGAGTTCAAGGAATGTAGGAAAGAGATCGAAAACGAGTCCCTGATAATCGGATTCCGTACCGGCTTGAATCTTTTGCGGCCAGCGAATCAAAAAAGGAACTCGCAATCCGCCATCGTAATGACTCTGTTTGCCATCACGCCATGGGAAGTTGCTTTGCCCATGGGGGAGTGATCCGCCATTGTCGGCGGTGAGTGCAACCAACGTGTTTTGGTCGAGTCCTGTTTCTTTTAAGGTGTCCATCACTCGGCCTATGCACGCATCGAGGTGTTCGACAAATGCGATGTTCGCAGTTCGCATAGGGGCTAGGTTTGGGTGATCGCGTTGAGCTTTTTCTAAAGCATCCTTCGGAGGTTCGATTGGGAAATGAGGAGCGTTGAATGCGAGATACAAAAAGAAAGGTTGCTCGGGTGTCTTGGATCGCTCACGCAAATAATTGCACGCCCAATCAGCAAATAGCTCCGTTGCGTGACCTTCGGGTGTTATGGTCTCCTGGTTGAGTCGCATGTAGTTTTTGCCGTGGCGCTGATGGGTAAAGTAGCTATCCATCATGTCCCCGAGAAACCCGTGGAAGTAGCCAAACCCGCGTTGGTTTGGAAGGTTCGGTGACTCGAGTCCGAGGTGCCATTTGCCGACCATACCCGTGTGGTAGCCGGCTTGAGCAAGATAATCCGGTAGGGTTTTGGTATTGGATGTGAAGTGCCCCCAAGAGTCATTGGAATGTGTTCGAATAACGCCGGGAACCCCGACGCGATCAGGATATTTTCCAGTGAGCAATGCCGCCCTGGTTGGAGAGCATACGGTTGCATTCGCGCGCATATTCCAATAGACGATACCTTCTTTACCGATTTGATCGATGTTGGGGGTATGGATGTCTACGAGCTGCGGGTTACTCGTAATTCGGTGGGAATGCGTTTGGTAACAACTAACATCACCGTATCCATGGTCATCGGTAAGGATCAATAAAAAGTTCGGACGGCTGGATCTGGGTTCCGTCCTGTCTATGCGGTCATCCGGGACCAAGGTGGATGCATGGGTTGAGCTTAGGCCAAGTGAATTTGGCGGATCTCCCGAGCAGTTCGATGGGCATAGAGAGATCGCTGTAAAGGAGATAGCAATCCCAAGTGCAGTATGTTGATTCCGCCAACAAAAGAGTCGACTAGCATTCAAGAACATTAGCTGATCGAGAGGATGCCATTGGAATCGCCGAAGTCCCCTTGGTCCGCGCCGACGGTATCGAGCATCATACGGAATAGATTATTGAGTGGAGTGTACTGAGGGAATTCAAGCAGATTACCGGTACTGAATCCCTTGCCCCCGCGTCCTGCAAGCAAGATTGGGAGGTCATGGTGGTCGTGTCGGTTACCGTCGTTAATCGCCCCGCCGTAAACGATCAGCGAATTATCGAGCAATGAACCTTCTCCGTCAGGCGTTTCTCGCAATCGCTTCAGGAAGTAGCCGAACTGTTCGCAGTAGTAACGGTCAATCTTGGCGATCTTATCGATGTGGTCTTGTTTGTTTTCGTGGTGTGAGAGCTGATGGTGCCCGTCTTTGACTTCGATCATTGGAAACGCGCGGTTGCTACCTTCGTTGGCGAGCATGAAGCTGGCAATACGGGTCGTATCTGTTTGGAATGCGAGGATCATCAAATCGTACATGAGTCGAATGTGTTCGGTTGCGTCGCTTGGCTTGTCTTTCGGTGCCTGCGTGCCTTCCGGCAATTGAACTGGGGTCGCGAACCGGGTGACACGTTGTTCGATTTCACGAACACTAGTGAAATATTCGTCAAGCTTGCGATTGTCTTCCGCGCCTACTTGGCTGACCAAGTGCTTGCGCTGATCAGCGACGAAATCGAGGATGCTGCTCTTCATCCCTTGTTCTTTAGAATCTCCCCCACCTGCAACGCCGAAGAGACGGTCGAAGGCATTTTTAGGTTGAATCTCTTTACCAGTTGGGAGGGATTCACTGCGCCAGGAGATGTTATTCGAGTATGCGCACGAATAACCGGAGTCGCATGCACCCGCATCGCGACCTTCCTCGGTGCCGAGTTCGATGGATGCCAAGCGTGTGCTACGTCCATAAACATCTGCTGCGATTTGGTCCGCACTACGCCCAACCTTGATCTTCGATCCGGCGGTTTTGAACGGGTGAGCACCTGTGAGGAATGCGGCGGCACTACGCGCGTGATCACCTGGACCATCTCCAAGCGATTGCGCGTTGACTTGCGCTAACCCGCGAATCACGTTGAAGTCGTTTCGGTATTCTGCGAGCGGTTCGAGGGCATGGGACAATTCCCAGTCTTTCCCGGTACCCTTGGGCATCCATCGATCTGCATTGGTTCCATTGGGGAAGAACACCCAAGCTAACCGAACAGGAGCAGAAGCACCTACGGGCACCGCCAACGCAGGCTTCATCGCATTGAGCGTTGGGAGTGTTAGGGAAACGCCGAGCCCTTTGAGAATAGTTCGGCGATTGAGTCGCATCGAGCCTTGAAATCGTCCGGTAGGCAGGGAGTGGTCTACGGGTTGGGGATTTTCGTATTGCATCTCAGTTCCGACTCGCTTGTTTGGGTAGGTGGGAGGGGGTGGGAGTGCGTTGCAGGAAAGCATCGCTAAGAACGATACCTTCTATCAACGAACGAATTGTATACCGGTTGGCTTTTGATTTCTGCAATATTGTATCGACATCGCAACGGTCGGCGCGTTGTAAACCTCTGCCGAGGGCGTAAGTAAGCAGTCGTTCTGTGAAGTTTTTAGCGACGCTATCGGTTTTTTGTGACAAAATCGCAATCAATTCCTTCGGTCCTGAGAACTTGGTTCCGTCTACAAGCTCGCCTTCGGCGACGATCGGGAGTTCCCCTTCTTTATCTCTCCAGCGACCGATCGCATCAAAGTTTTCCAATCCTAACCCTATGGGATCCATGATCTTATGGCACCCAGCGCAGCTTGGGTTTGACCGGTGGATTTCCAGTCTTTCGCGGAGGGAAGCGTTGTCGTCGGCTTTCGTTTGCTCGAGGGAAGGAACATTTGGCGGGGCGGACGGAGGTGGATCACCTAGAACGGTCTCCAGTACCCATTTGCCGCGCTTAACTGCAGAGCTCCGGGTCGGATTTGATGTCAGTGCCAGCGAGGCCGCTTGGGTTAGTATTCCGCGGCGGTTTTCAGGTAAAGTAACTTTGATCCATTCATCTTCTCGTTCATAGAGACCTTGTCGCCGAGGGTTTACATCATTGGAGCCTGGGCGTCTGCGATAGAGCTCAGATGGATCCTTGCCATCGAATTGGACGCCGTAGAACTCTGCCAGTCTTGGATTGACGAATGTGAAATCAGCAAGGAGTAGGTCTTCGATCGTTCCATCATTCATTACGGCTTTGCAGAACATTTCTGTCTCACGAATCATCGCGGCCTTCAAGCGATCGGACCAGAACGGGAACTTTTCTCGATCGATGTCGATTTTTTGGATGTTGCGAAGACCTAGCCATTGCGAGAAGAAGCCTTTAAGCAGGGAGTCTGCGTTTGGATGCTCTAGCATCCTCGCGACTTGCGATTGCATGATTTCGGGTTCATGGAGTCTTCCTTCGGAAGCGAGCTGAAGTAGTTCGGCATCGGGCATGGAGGCCCAAAGAAAGTACGACAATCGAGAGGCTATGCCGTAATCGTCCAAGCGGGTGCCTTCCGCGTTCTCAACCCATCGCTCGGTTCGAAACAGAAACTGCGGAGATACCAACGCGGCTTGCAAGCCGTACCGCAATGACTGCTCGTATGCGTATCCGGCATCGGAGGCCTTTTGGCAAACGTTTATGACGGCTTGAATTTCATCGTCGCTGACCGGTCGACGGTAGATGCGTGGCAATAGGGTGTGAAAGACACGTCGCGCGGCTTCTTGAAAGCCGATTGCGTTTCCTCCAGCTTGGTCAATCGTGTCCGGGTAAGCGACAACGACACGTTCGTGAATTCTTGGAAAGGCAGGTTCACCTTGTTCAGGTCCCACAAGTCGAAGGGAGTGAAGGATGAGTCGTCGATTGGGGGCGTTTCGCGTTTCGGGATTGTTGTCATCCGCGTATTCGATACGCAACACATGTTCACCGCCGGTGACCTCGAATTCTACTTTGGTCGTTTCATCTTTGGGTAGGACCTCCCATTCATAGATCATCTGGTTCCCAAGATAGAGCTTTGCCTTGCAGTTGTCCGATTGTCCTTCCCCGAATCGAGTGCGAATGCTCAGGGTGTATTTCCCGGTGGCGATATAGATTGGAGTCTTTAGTGATTCTTGAAACGACAGAGTTGAACCTTCGAAACTCTGTTTGCGGAAACTCTCGCGATCGGTGGCGATGACTTTCTCCGAAATCACCGCTGCTGCCTGCAGGTACTTTTCCATCGCGATAGGAGGTAGCGACAACACTTCGCCCTGATTGTCAAATCCATTCCCCACGTCATCGGAAACAAATCCGACTACTTTGCTGGGTTTGAAGTCGGCCCCAAGCAACTCGCGTCCGAAAAGGTCGGCGATCGTGTTGTCGTATTCAAATTGATTGAGTCGGCGAACAGTCACTTTGGGAGTTTCTGGGCGGCATTCGCAGTCGACTTCATGCAAGGCCCTTTCGATCCATCGCGTAACGAGTTCGCGATCGGCGGCGGTCATTGTAGAGTTTTCCGGCGGGGGCATCGCTTCGGCTCGCACCACGCCGCGAATCTGTTCCCAAGTGCTTTCATGGGCCCTAATTTTTTCCAAGGTCTCGTAGTCACCAAGATTTACGCCGGCTTCATTCGCGCCGCGTAGATGGCATTCTCCGCAGTGCTTATCGAGGATCGGCAAAATTTGACCGGTCCATTGTTGGGTCAATTCAGCATCAAGCTTGTCGAGAGTCGGAGCGATCGCCTGGGGTGGCTGAGGGATTGGTTCGTTCGAGGCTGATTCGGCTCTTGGCTGTGCGGGCAGTTTGGCTTGCTCCTGAGCGACGGCTTGCTCCTGAGCGACGGCTTGGTCTTTAGCAATGGCCAAATCACCCCCAAGTATTAACAGAGCTGCTACTAGATGGCCCGCGACACCGAGCGTTCGGGCAATGAGTAGCGAGATCAACCGTTTTGATGGGAAGGCGTGGGAACTTGTGACTGGAACTTGACGCGATACGGTAAGCGGGGGGAGTCCGAAGTTCAGCATCATAATATTTGCAAGCAATTAGGCAGGTAGGGGCGTGTGGAAGGCGGGAGGCGTTTATCGAAAATAGTATACCGAGATCGGCGAATGGCTGCATGGTTTTATCTTGCCTAAACCATGATGGTGGGCAGTCTGCCGCATACAAGCCCAACCTTGATTTGGTCTTCCGGTCGCAATGGGGATTTTGCTATGACCCCAGCAACGTATTGATTTGGCTTGTTCGAAGACGCACCGAGTTGGTTTTCGGGGGGCCTCCAAGTTTATGTTTGTGGCGAAGGTTGGCGACTATGTCCCGATTTGCTTTTATCGCGGCGGCAACTCTGTTTACAGGGTTGTTAATCGTAATGACGATGGCGATCGCACAGCGAGATGCCCGCGGTAGTCGCCCAGTCGTCGACGTTTCTGAATCTGCCTACGAGAATCTGCTTGCGGAACCCATTTTGGTGGCTTCGAAAGCCATCGGGCCTGATGGAGGGATTGAGTCAAAGCCTGAGCTTTCTGCTGCAGATCCGGCGTTAGCTGATCAGCCTTGGGTCAAGAATTCCGATTGGCCGCAACCGCCGGTTGTACGGGGTAATGACTCAACGATTCCGCAAAGCCGAGAGTTACCCCCGTTGCCTTCCGCAGCACCGGTACAAGACTTGGGTTCAATTCCCAGTGTGGCTAGCCTTCCACCGTTGCCGTTCGTTTCGGATCAAGAATCGCTGTCGGATGAGGCGAACAGGGAAGCCGTTTCGGAGGATACTCTCGGTAATGATGAAACCGAGTTAGGTGCTCCAGCGGTTGTACTGGCATCAGGTCAGGGGCCAGTCTCCCAACCTCCCGTGAGTCTTCCGTCGAGTCTGCCTCCCGAGCCCGCTCGACTCAATCCGCTTTCGCTCAATTCTACACCGAGTTCTGAGGCGGCAGTGCCGACGATTCCGACCAACGCACCACCATCGAACGCACCACCTGTCGGCCCTCGCTTGACTGGACCGGCAACATCTGCAGCGACACCAACTGGAGCACCTGCGTCCGTGGGAGCGTTACCATCGGCACCGTTATTGAATCCGCAGTCGCTTGGGCAGTCGACGCCACCGGCGATTGGCTTACCTGAACTCCCTTCGCTTGCACCTGCAGCGAATGGAATGCCGTCCGTTCCTTCGACAACTCTGCCAACCGAGCGATCTGTGCCATCCGAGC
>JBIJCS010000212.1:0-7884 GCA_044344575.1 Pirellula sp.
CAAATGTGCTTATCGATGGCGATCTGAGAAAATGCTCGTACCTCGATCAATTGACCGCTATCGAGCATCCTGCAGAAGATCAACCGATCACCTTTGAAAAAGAAACCGACCGAATCTACGATGGAAAAGCCACCGATATTCGGCTCGTCGATAAAGGATGGAACCGGACCATCCATCTCACGGCAGAAGGGTCCGAATCGACGATTGTCTGGAACCCGTGGATCGCTAAATCAAAGAGAATGGTAGATTTTGGTGATGAAGAATACTTGCGCATGTGCTGTATCGAAACCGGCAACGTTCGACGTCGAGCCGTCCCAATCGCACCCGGTGAAACGCACACGACCTCCATGAAAATTCATACTGTGTAACTCGCGTCGAAAATCGAATTCCCCCCCCGATTCTGAAAGATTTATTCGTCGATGTTTTCTAGACTTGCATTCAAATCGCTTCCAAAACATCACCCCCTATTCAACCCCCAACACGTGCACTGGCTGAAAGCCATCATCCTTTGCCTCTTCGCTCCCTTCGCCCTGACTTCCTGTTACGCACAGCAAGCCTCAAAGCAATTGCCGATGCAAGGGGAAAGCTTTGCTCTTTCAGGCCGTGAAGCATTTTTGATCCCAGCGTCTCTCGATCGATCAAACGACCAAGCTTCATCGCGCGATGATGCATCGAGCCAATCGAACCGGCCATGGGTCTGGTATGCTCCGACATTGCCCAATCTCCCCGGTCCAGAAGAACGCTGGATGTTCGAACGATTTCAAAAAGCCGGAATCGCAATCGCAGGAATTGACGCCGGGGAATCTTATGGTAGCCCCAAAGGAAACCAAATCTTTGATCTGCTTCACGCCGAAATGGTTCGCCGAGGGTATTCTCCCAAGCCAATCCTGCTGGGCCGCTCTCGCGGTGGACTGCAAACGCTATCCTGGGCTATCTCCCATCCTAATCAAGTTACAGCATGGGCTGGGATCTACCCCGTATGCAGTCTCGCCAGTTACCCCGGTCTAGACAAAGCCGCTGATGTATTCGATGTCTCCGCACAAGAGCTACAGAAACGCCTAAAAGAATGGAACCCGGTCGACCGAATCGATGTTTTAGCAAACGCCAAAATCCCCCTGTTTGCAATCCATGGCGACGTAGACACGGTTGTTCCGCTCGAAGCGAACTCTGGGGCCGTACAGAAACGGTATAAACAACTCGATGCACCGATGGAATTGCTCGTTCCCCCAGGACAAGGGCATAACATGTGGGAGGGGTTCTTCCAATGCAAAGAACTCGTTGACTTCGTTATCAACCAAGCCATTGGAAAAACAAACAAGCCAGAGGCGGAATCACAAAGTGCCAGCCAAGCAAAAGAACAAGTCTTTTGGATCGGTGGGTACGGTCCAGGAATTTACGCCAGCCGCCTGAAACCAGACGGTTCAATGGTTGAACCCAAGTTGGTTGCGAAACAACCCAAAGCCTCGTTCTTTGCGCTGAACCCTCGAAAAGATGTACTTTATGTCGTTACGGAATCTGCAATCGATGATCGGCAACGCGCTGCTTCTCTCGCTGCCTATCGGTTTGATCGCGCTGCGTACGAACGCGGAGAACTGCCAGAACTTTCGTTGATCAATATCGAACGCGTCCAAGGAAATGGACCCTGCCACGTAACTACCGATCGGCAAGGGCGATTTGCAGTGGTCTCGAATTACGGGAGCGGATCGGTATCGTTGCTCCCGATTCGAGAAGATGGTGGTTTAGATCCTGAGTCATCCACCATTCAACATCAAGGAAATGGGCCGAATACCGCACGTCAAGAAAAACCCCATGCGCACTGTGCGCAAGTCGATCCGACGGACCAATGGGTCCTCGTCGCCGATCTCGGAGTCGACCGCGTCTTTGTCTACAGTCTCGATGCCGTATCTAAACAACTTAAACCAAGTCCTCATCCATCTCTCGCATTGGCCGGCGGTAGTGGGCCCCGTCATCTAAGCTTCCATCCCGACGGAAAAAGCCTCTACATCATCAACGAATTGAACATGACACTCACCAGCGCTGCGTGGGATCCTCAAGTCGGTAAACTGACTGAAATACGAACTGGCAGAACCGTGGCCGAAGATCCACTGCAAGCAGCTTGGTCCACCGCTGAAGTCCTAGTCCATCCGTCCGGTCGATTCGTCTATGGTTCCAACCGTGGACACAACACGATCGCTTTGTTTGCAATCAACCCAAAAGACTACTCCGCAACCCGAATAGAAAATTTTTCTACGTTAGGACGCACTCCACGCAATTTCCGCATGGATCCCTCCGGCTCTTTCTTACTTGCAGAAAACCAAGATACAGATACCGTCGTCGCATTTCGTATCGATAGCGCTACTGGGTTTCTCAAACCGACAGGCCACGTCATCTCTGCAGAAAAGCCAGCCTGTATCAAGTTCCTTGAACCTCCTGCAAATCGGTAGGAACTGCCGGTCCAGAAATGTCACTTTGGCCAGATCCATCGAGGCGATTCACACTAGTTGCGAGGATGACACAACAATGTCGTCGTCTTCCCCGTCTCTGGATTCCAAAACAACACCTGACCATTCGCTCCACCCACTGCGATCCAGTATGGAGCATCCGGCCCGGAACCACTTAAGCCCATCACAGAACGCTCAATGCGAATAGGAAGAAAATTTGCTTGCAAGGACAACGGTTTGTTCGCATCAAAAAACGCTACGCCTTCCCGTTCATCAAGATGAAAATTGGTCTTCTTCTTTTCTTTTCCATCTTCACCCTTGGACTCGACAACCTCCTCACGCCGCACCCGAAAATGCCGAATACGATCGGATTGCAAAACGAAAAAATCATCGTTGTGAGTGACCATGCGTTGCGTCTGCTGCGGGAAACCGTCCCGACTTGTTCTCGCGTTGGGTGTCGTGAAATTAGGGTAGTACCGCACTACTCCGGCTTCATCAAATCCAACAGCTCCGCGATTCAGTGCGACCAACGAAGCTACCGTTCTTTCGGAGTCGATGAAACTGCTGAGCATCGTCCCGTCACTACCCAAAAACGATTTACCCATCCGGTCTCGTGACGCGGTCAATAATGTCTTGCTATCGCGTGACCAATCCACACTAGTAACTGCCGCCGCATGAGCCGTCGCACGCCACAGTAACGAACCGCTTATTGCATGCATCATAACGATCGATCCATCCGACTGACCAATCGCTAATCGCTCTGCACTTGGACTCAATGCAATATCCAACGGCGTATCCCGGCAAACCCATACCAGCCTTCGCGCTCCAACACTCAATCCCACGCCCGGAGTTCCCAAACCGGACTCAGTTTCCTGAACCGGAATCGACTCGACAAACCCAAGCTTACCCGGCTCACCCGATGCAACCCAAAGTGTCCCACTTGCCGAGTCAAACTGTAAATCGCTGATGTGCCTTCCTCGTGTCGGGATCCTCGCGATCGGCCGATCATCGAACGAAATACCGTCACTCTCTCCCTCACTCCTGCTCTCGCTACTGCTCTCTTCTTCTTTATGATTACTCTTCCCGTCTAGTTCGGTCTCTTGTCGCGGTTGAGGCGAAGGCATGGAGAATACAAGCACTTCATAGTAGCCGCTGGTAAATACCCATCTCCGCTGAACGTCAAATCCAAGAGCTTGGATAGGATGAGGCTTGGGATAATCGACTAACTTGGGTTCCGTTGAAATCGTGATCGGCAAAAACGACTCGAGAGGCGCATCGCTCGTGCCATCGATTCGACTACCCATCACGATCCACTGACGAATGTCTTCGATCTCTTCCCAAGTCAACGGATCGGCATCAAGAGGCATACGAAGCTTAGGGTCTTCGCTCACTAGACGCTCAAACAATTCTCCGAGCCCCTCGGGAAAATGATACTGTCCCAAAAGATCGGTACCGACCTCTTCGCTTCTTTGGGTCGGTAATCGGATGGGTGATCTTTTCGTGTCACCAGGTGCGAAGAGTTGTGCAGGGGTATCCATGGCGTATCCCCCCTGCTTCTCCTCGCTGTTGTGGCAACCCAAACAACGATCAATGAAAATCTTCGATACACGGCTCAGCCGTGGACGCAGGGTCTCGGGCGGATCGGTCAACAAGTAAGAATCGCTTTGCGGAGGAATCGACAATCCAAAGATCGACTGACTAGAGATAGGGCTCTTGTCCGCGACGGGAACGCTAAGACTTTGCGCTCGCAACGAAGCACCCAATACCACAATCAGCACCATGGACACACCACTGCTGAAAAACAGCTTATCGCAGGCCGCGCCGCAGAGAGTGTAACGAGCGGTCAATGGAGCTTGAGTGGTCACAGGACGCACGGGCTTTTGCTGTGGGTCAGTGGAAAGTTCTACACGGATGTAGTTCGCAGGATCGGTGCAACGAGCCGTTCTACCCGTCCGTCTTTCAAACGAACGATCGAATCACATTGCTGCGCGATGGATTCATCGTGAGTGACCATCACAATCGTCAAGCCGTGCTCACGATTCAGCACACGCAACAATTCCAGTATAGTCCGACCGGTTTCTTGATCCAAGTTCCCTGTCGGCTCATCTGCTAACAATAAAGAGGGATTAGTAACTAACGCTCTCGCAATCGCCGTTCGCTGCATCTCCCCCCCGGACAACTCTCTCGGACGGTGCTTCATTCGATGCGAAAGCCCAACAAGTTCGATCAAATGTTTGGCTCGATCTACAATCTGTCGACGTTTGCTCCAATAAGAGAAAACACCGTGACCAATCATTGCAGGTGCCAATACGTTTTCGAGCAGGGTGAGCTCAGGTAATAGATGGTAAAACTGGAAAATCATTCCGAGTTGTTCGTTGCGGAACTGATCGCGCTGGCGACTCGGTAGACAATCGATCCGCTGACCATCAAAAGCGATCTCCCCCTCGTCGGGCCGGTCAAGGGTGCCGAGAAGATGCAACAAGGTACTTTTTCCAGACCCACTTTGCCCAATGATTGCCGTGATTTTCCCTCGTTCAGCCGAGAAATCGACCCCCTTGAGGACAGGTACCGATGTCTGATGCTTGCGATAAGCCTTCGCCAGCCCGGTTGCTGTTAACATCGGGTTCGCGACACAGCTCTGCCCGGCAGGATGTGTCCGTCGCTCGTCGACTTCCTCCGGTCGCACGACGCGATAGGGAGCCGACGTCTTTGAATCGAGCATATGAGGTGCTGGAATTGGAGGATGGCGTGACGAATCGGAATTACTCATAGCGCAAAGCCTCCACGGGGTGCATGCGAGCCGCACGAATGCTAGGTAGAACACTTGCTAGAACGGCGATCAAGATCGCACCGACCGTGACCCAGCAAAGCATAAACGGATGAATGATGGTAGGGATCGTGTCGAAATAATAGACCGTCGGATCAAATACCTCTCGTCCTGTAATCCACTCCACGACGCGCGCGATGTCGTTGATCTTCCAAACAAAAATCAGTCCGCACACAAGCCCCACACCGGCTCCGACCGTTCCAAGCAATACGCCGTATCCCAAAAAGATGGTCGCGATCCCTGTGCCTGTAGCACCCAAGGACTTGAGAACTCCAATATCGCGCGTCTTCTCAACGACAATCATGAAGAACGTCGCCAAAATCCCAAATCCTGCAACCGCAATGATCATGAACAACAAAATGTTCAGAATGGTCGTTTCAAGCTGCACCGCTGCCAACAACGGCCCTTGTGTCTCTTGCCAAGATCGCACTTCTACAAATTCATGCGTCGGTGGAAATTCATCTCGCAACGCATCGCGCGCGGTGTTCAAGTCGACTCCAGGCTTGAGCTTGATCTGTATCGAAGTCACTGCACCAATACCCGTCCGTGGATCAATCATCCCCCGGGAATGTTGCAATTTTTCTATCGGCACAAACGCAAAAGTCGAATCGTATTCGCTCATCTTGCTCTCGTAGAAATCGACCACGGTAAAAGTCTCGTCGATGCCTCGTGGAGGTGTTCCCGCATTCGGAAACGTAACTTGAACGTCATCCCCAGGTCGCAAAAAGAAAAAATCTTGGACGGTTCCATCCGGTTCTCGTCCACGAATACTCCCTAGACTAATCCCTAACACGATTCCGGTTCGTTGCTCTTTTTCAGCATCAAACTGCAACACTTGCTGAGCGTTGTTAGGGATCTGAATCCCAGGGCCAGCCATCAAAGAAGCGACACTCGAATCCGAGCTAGATGCCTCCCCGGAGTTGCTCGCGATGGAATCGGTATCGGAACTCGTTGTACCCGGTGGCTGCACCGTTGTTGGCAGCGCAGTTGCTGGCACCCCAGTTGGAGGTAGCCCAGTGGGTAGTTGCGAACCACCCGATCCAGTTTCGGTCTCGCGACGAATCTGCTCTTGCAAAGCCTCATATCGAGCTTTCTCAGCCGCTTGCTCTTCTTCTGCAGTGCGCCCATCGCGAATACGATCGGAAACCAGTTTGCGATACCTTGCCATAGGGCGACGATATTCCCAACCCGAAGGCTGCATGCGCTCGCGATCAGGTGCGTATCCCCCTTCTTTGAGAAGGAAATCCAACTGATCCTTATTCTCTGGATGTAGCAAATACTTGCTGAAGTCGCTGACGCTGGCGTATGTCTTTTGGTCGATACCGATAAGGTTGATCTGCTGGGTATGGCTATTTCCATTGTGCTGGAAAGTCATCATCGCAGGAAGTGTCACTACGGTGGTCACACCTGCGACGGAGTCCCCCAAGCGGTTACGGATCCGTTCTTCATACCAGTTCGGCTGTGCAATACCCGTATTGGAGCGAGTTTCCAACACAATATCGCTGAGAATGCCATGCATGCGCTCTTTCATTTGCGTCGTGAAGCCATCCATTACGCTGTTCACTACGATCAACGTAGCCACACCGAGGGTCACCGACACGATGGAAGCCAACGCAATCCAACGGGTTCGCAAATATCGCAAGCATAAGAGCAATTTGTACATCCATTGACTCCATGGGTACGGGTGGGGCGAAACCAAAACATCGTAGCGTCGAGGTAAAAATGGGACCCTACGCAAATTCTGTTTCCGCAGTCGGTCGGGAGTGTAGCAAGTTCGGGGTTTGCGATTCCAGAGCACTGCAGACAGATTCCCAAACCCATTCCCACTTTCTGTCTCGCCTTTCTGTCTTGTCCCAGCCCGAAAATTTCACTACATATCCACGCACGATCCGGTCGCTGCATCGACCTGCAGCATCGCAATCTTCGCGGTCGGAACTCTTTTGTTGACTCGGTACCCCATCCAGGTAGCAGTGAACCAAACACGGAATCAGCTCCTGAATTGCAGGAAACCCAATCGCAGGACGCTCCTCTGCCGAAGGATCTCTGGATCCTTTGTTTTGCACACGTCTGTTTTGCACACGTCCGCACTGGCGATCACCCTCGCCATTTCCGCGCTATTGCTCACCGTACCCGTCGCCCACGGGCAGGGGCTGAGCCAGTTACCACCCTTCCCGCAACCAACTCCCAACCTACCTCCCAACCCCAATCTCCCTCCAAATCCGAAACTAACTCAAAACCCCAAGCAACCTACGGGTGCTCCGAGTCCTCAACACACCGATCCTCATCCCGTAACCGTCGGGCAAAATCGATTCGATTCCTCCGCCCCACCTCAACGCCGCAACTCCATCAAAGCCATGATGGCAAATCGGCAGACTCCTGCCGGTCAATCGTCCGGTGATGGTAATCAACCTCCCGTCGGCCCTGCGGACAGACCTACTGTTCCGCAAGATCGAGGGGATACTGCAGGAACTGATCCTGCGAACCCGCCTGTGAACCCAGCGAACAACGCACCGAACAACCCACCGAACAATCCACCGAACCCACCTGCAAACGCCACCAACCCAGACTCTGCGGCAATTTCAGCAGATGCCGTTGCCGCACAACTACAGCAGTTGC
>JBIJCS010000213.1:0-7879 GCA_044344575.1 Pirellula sp.
GCAAGAGTTGTACAGTACATCGACCATGCTTGTTTGGTCATCGATTACCACGACAGCGGCGGTACCGAGTCCCAAGCATCCGACACGTCCCGGGCCGTTGAAATCCAAGGGGGTATCCAATTCAGCGTTGGTCATAAAACCCATGCTCAGTCCACCGGGTATGACTGCTTTGGCGGTTCGGCCTTTCCAAACGCCACCGGCGTGTTTATCGATCAGTTCTCGGGCGGTGACTCCCATCGGCAGTTCGACCAACCCGGGTTTATTGACGTGTCCGCTGATGCAATAGAGTTTCGGACCGTAGGAGCCCGCGTCTCTTGGATTGTTTGGGTCTTTGGGGATCCCCATCGATTGAAACCACTCCGGACCATTTTTGAGGATGTGTGGAATACAAGCCATGGTTTCGACGTTGTTCACAACGGTAGGACGCCGAAATGCGCCTTCGATCGCAGGGAATGGAGGTTTAATACGAGGCCAAGCTCGTTTGCCTTCGAGGCTTTCGATCAATCCGGTTTCTTCACCGCAGATATAAGCGCACGCGCCGCGGTGCAGATAGATATCCAAGTCGTAGCCGGAGCCGAGAATGTTTTTGCCCAACAAGTTGTTGGCATACATTTCGTCGATCGCTTTCTTCAAGACTCGGTAGCAACGGCCGTATTCGTAGCGAAGATAGAAATACGCTGTGGTGGTTCGTGTTGCGAAGCTACTGATGACGATCCCTTCGAGGACTTGATGTGGATCTTCTTCGATTAAAACGCGGTTGTTGAAGGTACCGGGTTCGCTTTCATCTCCATTGACACACAAATAGACGGGGCCATTGATGTCTTTGGGGAGAAAGGTCCACTTCAGTCCGGTGGGGAAGCCTGCGCCACCGCGACCGCGAAGGCCGGAGTTCTTGACGACGTCAATCACTTCGGTATTGGTCATCTTCAAAGCCTTTGCCAGACCCTCATACCCACCATCAGCGCGGTAGGTCGCGAGGGATTGACTGTCGGGCTTACCCACACGTCCGAGCAGTACTGGTTTGAATTCGGTTTGACTCACTTCTGACCTCGTTGCGGACTGACTTTGTTACGTTTGCTGGATTCCAACTCGTCGCTAGGCTGTAGCCTTTTTTGTGTGCCGTACGAATTCGAAACGATTTCGTATCGGTCCCTTTTCGAATGAGCTTATTTTGTTAGTGGTTCGTTCGCCAATCGTTCTACGTCTTCCACTGAGCATCGCAGGTGCAGTTCATCTTCGACCAGTACGCAGGGTGCTCCGTCGCACGCTCCGAGGCACTCGGCGAGTTCCAAGGTCAGTTTGCCATCGGGAGTCGTTTCTCCTGGAGCGATACCATATTTCTCGCACAAAGCGGCGAGCAATTCCTCGCCGCCTCGCAGCATGCAAGAGATGGAGCGGCAGACCCAAATTCTTTTTTGGCCTAAAGGGTTTTCTTCGGTGCGGAAGAAACCGTAGAAGGTCGCTGTATCGAGGATTTGGGCTGGGGAGAGTTCAAGTATCTCGGCGATTTCTTTCATCGCTTTGTTGCTTACACAACCTTTTTCCTGCTGCACGACGTGCAGTGCCGGAAGTGTTACCGCTTGCTTGTTCGGATACCGAGGCAAGTGCTCCGCAATGGTTTGTTTCGCGTTTTCACTTAATTCGCTCATCGATCCAACTCCGCAGCGATGATGTTAATACTTCCGAGCACAGCGGCGACGTCACTGAGCATACAACCGCGAATCATGCGGCTAAACAATGCAAAGTGCAACAAAGAGGGTGGGCGTGTTCGGGCTCGGTAAGCCCGAAAGTCTCCATCGGAGACGATGTAGTAACCCAGTTCTCCGTTGGGCGATTCTGTCGCTCCGTAATACGATTCCTTCGGTGAAGGCATTTGCCGATTGGGCATGATGTTTTCGAAGTGGTGAATCAGGCCTTCGATACTTCGATACACTTCTGATTTGTCCGGTAAACCTTCTTTACCGGTTCCGGAAATGAAGACCGGACCGGAAGGAAGTTTGTCGATGGCTTGCTCGATGATCTTCAAGCTTTCGAGCATTTCCATCATGCGGACTTGGAAGCGTGCGTAGCAATCTCCACCGGTCGCACAGCAGACGTCGAAATCGAGGTCGTCGTAAGCGAGGTAGGGTTCATCGCGACGAAGATCGCGCTCGACACCGCTGGCGCGGGCGACGGGGCCAGTAGCACCTCCGCTGATGGCGTCTTCTTTTGTCAGGACACCCACTCCGCGTGTACGTTCAACAAAGATCCGATTTTTCATTACCAAGCCGGCGAAATCCCGGTAGGCTTTTGGGAATGTTTTGCAGAAGTCCTTGACCATAGCGACCCAGTCATCGGTCACGTCGTAGAGCAGACCTCCGACTCGGGTGTAGCCGGTGTGGAACCGTTGTCCGCTAGCTCGTTCGCAGATTTCGTAGATCTTCTCTCGTTCGTTGAACGCATACATGAAGGCCGTAGCACCGCCGAGGTCCAATACGCAAGTACCGGTGCAGAGCAGGTGGTCATGAATTCGCATCAGTTCGGCGAAGATTGTACGAATGTACTTGCATCGCGGGGTGAGTTCGATTCCTAGAAGACCTTCGACCGCGTGGTGCCAAGCGATTTCGTTTGCCATCGGCGAAATGTAATTCATCCGGTCGACGATGGTGACGTAT
This sequence comes from Pirellula sp., assembly GCA_044344575.1. Classification (GTDB taxonomy): domain Bacteria; phylum Planctomycetota; class Planctomycetia; order Pirellulales; family Pirellulaceae; genus JBKCUI01. The sequence continues at coordinate 2,655 of JBIJCS010000213.1, forward strand.
TGATTGTAGTCGAGGACTTCTGCGAGCTTTTCGAATCCGCTATGCAAGAACCCGATGTCTGGTTCCGCGTCGATCACCATTTCGCCATCGAGTTGCAACACCAATCTCAAGGTGGTGTGGGTGGCGGGGTGTTGCGGGCCGAAGTTCAACGTCCAAAGACCTTCGCGCTGATTTGCATCAGCACCAGGCGAATCCATCAGTTCCAGTGGCATCTGACTTAGCTCTCCGCTCGGGTGATGATAGGGAAATTGTGACGCTCGCCCCGTCCCTTGACCGGGTAGTCCTTGCGCAATGGAAAGGACTCAAACGCATCGGGCAGCAGTAGCCGTTTGAAGTTTGGATGGCCTGTAAAAACGATGCCATACATGTCATAGGTTTCGCGTTCAAGCCAATCGGCGGCGATCCAGATTGGGTACGCCGACGGAATTTGAAGATCCGGTTCGTTCAGATAGGTTCTGACCGTGAGTCGATCCGAATTCGACGTGTTCAGCAGGAGGTAAACGATTTCGAAGCGATCGGTTGCACCGGGGTATTCGAGTAGATCCACAGCGGTCAGATCGCAGAGTTGATCCATGCCCGCGTCTTTGAGGGCGGTTAACGCTGAAGCGATGTTGGCAGCAGGGACGTCTACGCGATGTTGTCCGCGAAATTCGGACCAACGCAATGCGACCGAAGGCAACGCCTTCTCGATCGCTAGTTTGTAAACACTCTCCGACGATGTCTGTGTCATGAAACGATTGTTCCTATCAGTGGATCGGATCGTACTTGTGTTCTTCGAGCTTGAGTCCATTGCGTTCGCGAATTCGAAGCAGTTCGTCTTCGTCAAATCGTTTCGGACCGTCCGGCAGGATTCTCAATTGGAATTCCCGGGCGTTGTAGGTACCCGTTTTCTTGATTTTGTCCTGCAGATCCATGATTGCACGGATCAGCTGTTCAGGGCGTGGAGGGCAACCTGGGACGTAGACGTCGACCGGGATGAATCGGTCGATACCCTGGACCACTGCATAGGTATCGAACACGCCGCCGGAGCAAGCGCACGCGCCCATGGAGATACACCACTTTGGTTCCGGCATTTGCATCCAGATCCGTTGCAAGACTGGGATCATTTTCATGACTACGCGGCCTGCGACGATCATCAAATCGCACTGCCGTGGTGTAAACCGCATGACTTCGCTACCGAAGCGGGATAAGTCGTGCTTCGAAGCAGCGGTGCTCATCAGTTCGATGCCGCAGCATGCGGTTGCAAATGGCATAGGCCACAAGCTGTTGGCTCGCGCCCATGATGCCGCAGTATCGAGGGTCGTTAGGAAAACGTTGTCCCCAAGTTGTTTGTTTACTTGCGTCGCCAATCGAATACTCCTTTGCGGTAAGCCACCCAATAAGCTAGGGCGAGCGTGATGAGCAAAACCATCAGCACTGCCAAGACGGCGGGTCGGAACGCTTCGGGCACTCCGTCAGGAGCGAGAAGCGAGACGGCCCATGGATAGAGGAACAGCAGTTCGATGTCGAAAACCAAAAACAAGATTGCGGTCAGATAGAACTTGATATCGAAGGGTTTGCGGGCATCCCCCACGGGATCCATCCCGGATTCGTAAGGCATGTCCTTGATCCGTGTCGGACGGCGAGGTGCCACGAGGTGGGGCAAAATCAAGGAAACAGCGGCAAAGCCAATCACCGCAATCAGGTAAATCAAGATCGGAAGGTGTGCTACCACAATTCACCTGTAGCTTGCTCGTTGGTACAAGCTCTTGAGGAACCTACAAAAATTGGGAATGTACCAAAACTGGCAATTTACCATTGCTGGCAGTTGACCACGGCTGGCAACTGACTACGACTAGGAAACCGATCCCTGGCCGAAAAGAACTCTTCGGATCAATCAGTGTTCCGTCCACTAGCGATCTGCGAATGCTCATCGGTCGGGACTTTGTGAAAACTTTCACAAACCCATTGGACTATTGTAGAAGTTTGCGACGATTTGTCATCGTCCAGTTTTCGTTTTTTTGATTGGAAAGGCGATAAACGTTTCTACTGCAACGCTTTACAGAGTCGCAATTGCATGGATTCGAGCGGATCGGAGGATTGGGTTTGGGTGGTAATTAATTCCGCGTAATCCATTGGATTAGGAACGCGTCTGAGAATTCACTCGGGGCGAGTCCGTTTCGGAATTCCAGTTTTCGGCCAAAGACCCATCCTAGTTCAACGCTGGAACGGGGATGTTTCGGCAGGTGGGTTTCGATCCCGAAGAGCAAACGGAAATCGCGGTAGGTCATGACTTCGTTGATCTCATTGGGCATTTCGATATCCCATGTTCCACCGCCGAGGCTGCCTGCAAGGTAGAAGGTGCGAAAGTCTTCGGCAGAATATTCGAGGCGTGGGCGAGGAAAGACCGCTTCGATCCTCCAGGCAGGGTTTTCGGGGGAGTGCCATGCGTATCCGATGACTGGTAGCAGTCGATAGTCATCTCGGTCGAGGTAGTCGACACCGAAGACCCAATCGAGGCTTTCGTTCGCATGGAGCATTCCGACGGCGTGTCCGAGAACACGAACTCCGTCGCGAGCGGAGTCTTCGAAGTCACTGTAGATACCGACGTTTGCGGCAACATCGTAGCTAAGGATTTGGCCCAGTGAGTCTCGCTTTTGGTATCCCATTGCAAAGTCCCAAAGTCTTGGGGGCAGGGGGACGACATTGGGGCCGGAGAGCAAGTGTAGTCCGACGGATGCAGCCAAGCCGCTTTTGTCGTGTTCACCGAGGTATGGCGTGTTATCAAAATCCAGCCAACCGAACTGGTCGCCATCGCCGGGAATGTAACCGAAGGTTGATTCGCGTTGTCGATAGACATCGTATCGGGTGCGTTTCGTTACGAGCATCTCCATCGGCGAGATTCCCATTTCTGCGCCGTCGATCGTTCGCAAGGAATCGCTGGGGATTTCTTCAGGGATATCTTTTCGAATTTCCAACCAGGATGGCTCGTTGTCTTGTGATGGAGCTTGATTTAGGAATTCGTCGGAGCTCAGTTGTGGGCTGGTTGTTGGACCGGAGAGTGACAAGGGCCTTGATTCAAGGATGGCGTCTTGTGCCGTTGCGGCAGTGCTAAGCAAACCAATGCTGAGCAAACCAATGAGGATGGCTATGGCAAGGCAAGCGTTGCCCATGCAGATCGTTTGGTCATGGGCTTTGCGTAGAACGCTAAGGGAACCGATACCGCATAGCGAAACGGAGCATGCAGACTTCGCAACTAGGTTCATTGATTGCCGGTTTCCTGAAGTGGGAGTCTCCCAGGTGATCGTGTATCGACGATTGGTGATATAGCTGATTGCAATCGGTGGGATCAAGTGTTCTTGGGAGAACGAACGTTTTGTTCTCGATTGAGGAGGTTTACATTTTCGGTTATCGGCGGAAGTTGGGGAATATAGGTGAGATAGTGCGTAATTGTTTGCGGCGTGCAAGTTGGATGGTGAGTGATGATAGCAAGCCAAAAATTGCGAGACTCGATGGTTCTGGGACTTCGGAAGCCAGATCGAAACCGATGACATCAAAGGCTTGGATATCGAGTGGTCTAACGATTCCCAACTCACCTGGCGCAAAGGTTGGATCCATGATTCCTAAGTTTGCTCCATCCCGCCAATGGCTTGCTTGTCGCCCGTTTCCGAATCTCACACCGCGGGACCAAGCGTTAGCGACGGTAACGGTGGATCCGCCGTTGATTGAGTAATATTTTTGGCGGTTATCGGCAGTCCAGTCTAGATCGGCCCCGGCGGATTGGCTGGCGGTGGAGAAGCGTGTGAAGTCTAGGGGGCTTACCCATGTATAGTCATCCTCTGAGAAGGAGGATTGTCCATTTTGATCGAGGACATCGACACCGCTGAAGAAGCCTAGAGCGTGACCGATTTCGTGGATGGCGATTGCGACAAAGTCGAAGCGATTCGGATCGATGCCGTTCGAGTTATCGAAATCGAAGTTGAAGTTAGTGTTGAATTGGATTGTGGCATCGACGGTTGCAAGGTTTGGATCGAGTAGTTTCAGGGCTTTTGCGTTCGCGCTCGTCATGCGCACGAGTCGATTGTTCTCACTGCCATCGTTGTCCACGTACGGTGTAGCGCTGAGTGCACCGTTGGGATTATCGGAAGTGCGGTTGATGTAGGGGCTGAAGGTCGAGCCGGCGGGGAGGTTTTCGCGGAAGGTGCGATCGGTTTCGGAGGTTGCATCTGCATGGAGTTTTGAACGAAACGAGGAGTAGGCTACAAGACCGAACGTGGGGGATGCACCACCGAGTGTGTTGGCACCCAAGGTATTGGACATACCGATTTGCAAGTGGATGGTGATGTTATCTGCCAATTGGCTTGCCCAATAGGCAGTAGCTTTTTCAAAGCCTGCCCGGGCTTGAGTGCCGGCACCCGCGTTTCCGATGTCGATCAATTGAAACACGATACCAGCTTGGGCAGTGATCCCAGTGAAAAGCCAGGTCAGTAAACAAAGTAGTTTCGGAAGAGTTGAGGGGGGCATCGTGATTCCTTGGTGCAAACAGGCGCAATCAGACGGAGTTAACGGCCAAAACTTTTCCCCCTACCAACCTCCCTGTATCAAACTTGATGTCGTCAAGGTAATATCAATCTGAGTTGAACTGCACGGTTTTCATGAATCGTTCCTTGCGTCAAGCTCACTTGCTAGTCTCCCGCATCCTTTGAGGGGTGATCGCAACAGAGTGATCTTTCACATCTTTTTACGAATGCTAGTTCACGGGCCAACACCATGAAGCTTCAGATTGAAGGGATTATTGAAAGTGCTACGCGGATTCAGTCTCGCATCGAGCAGGAGCTTGCTGCCCACAGTGGATTAGCCGTGGCAGTGGGCGAGGTGATTACGGCAGCGAATCACGCGAAGCGTGTATCGCAGAAGGCACGCAATCCGTGGTCGATCAATAAGCTTCCGGCTCTCTTTTTGGCCCTTGCGTTGCTTTCGTTTCTTGTGTGGATCTACTGGAATTTTTTGCATGTTTCAGTGGTGTCGATTGCGATTCCTTCGAGTGATTTTACGGAGGAGAATCTCCGATCGCTTCGAAAGAAGACTCTTCGTCCTGTGCTCGTTGATAGTTCTGCGCAAGCGATTGAAGAGTTGAATCGCAAGAAGGTGGACTTTGCGTTGATTCAGGGGGGGATTTTGCTTTCACCGCAATGGGTGACTTTGCGTACACCGAGCGATGAGTGGCTACTGTGGATGACCAAGCC
>JBIJCS010000214.1:0-7849 GCA_044344575.1 Pirellula sp.
ATGCGGAGTAGTGGGATGGCAAACGGATCGATTCGACTGGCAGCGTAGGATCTCCGGTTTCGCTGTTCGCCACCGATTGTAAAAGTGCATTTCGCAGGACGCTACGGTCGTGAATCACGCGGTGTCGTGCTTTCTCTCCCGTCGATCCTGCTATTCCATAGTTCAAAAACATCGCCAATCCGGTGCCATCTATTGCGATATGTGAAACCATCAATATCACAATGCTCATCGGAACGCGGGGTAAATTTGTCAAACGCGCGGCGAATAATGGAAGCCCTTCTGCGAACTGGGATAAGTCAATGTCTCTTGCGACAGATGGACCGAAACGTTTCAAAATCTCCGAGGCAGATAACGATTGTAATTGCGAGAGCCCGAGTACTTCATCCATCGTCTCGAACTCAACCTGGATCGAATCCGTCGATGGAACGATGCGACAGTCCATCGCCATCCAATCTCCATCAAGTTTTCCAGTGAGGTGTGGGAAGGCTTCAAGCCCAGTCTGTATCGCTTGGGCAAACCCCTGTGGGTCTGTCACGAACGGATACGCCAATGCTAAAACCATACTCGTCGGGACAAAGTCGTCGACCGTTAACGAAATACTTCCGTTCCACTCAGGTTTCTTCATGCTAAGTTGGGGCATGAGTGTTATGGCTCCGTTGAGCAATCAAAGCTGTAAAAAAGATGGGGCAAGATGATGGAATAAAATCGGGGCAATATATTGATTTTCGGAACCGGAGTTCAGATATCTGGTAGGGTTAGTAGATACGCTTTTTCATTCCGTATTACGATGTCTGAATGTCTACTGTTTTCATTCCCCCATTTTCTTGCCAACTTCTTGCCAATTATTTTCGGTTACATCCCGGTTTCATCCCGATTTCTGCAAGGTCGTTTTCCGCTCATCATTTTTTGCCTTGGGCCCTGATCACGACAGAACCGGAAAAAGTACGTTGCCGTGTACATCGGTCAATCGATAATCACGACCTTGGAATCGGTGCGTTAGTTTCGTGTGATCAAACCCCAGTGCGTACATCCAAGTGGCTTGCAAGTCATGGATATGGACGGGATTTTCAGCAACGGAGAAACCAAGCTCATCCGTTTGGCCATACTCAAAACCACCCTTGATTCCTCCCCCTGCCATCCACATCGTAAAGCAGTCCGGATAGTGATCGCGACCGAGCGAAGCACCATTTGCGGTTCGCCCTTCGCGGAACGGTGTGCGGCCAAATTCGCCACCCCAGATGATGAGGGTCTCGTCTAGCATCCCACGATCCTTGAGGTCTTTAATCAAAGCTGCAACTGGACGATCCATCGTCTCACATTTTTTCGTTAACCCATCGCGAATGTCTTCGCCAGGCCCTGTGCCGTGGAAATCCCACCCCCAATCAAAGAGTTGCACATACCGCACTCCCGATTCGACTAAACGACGTGCAAGCAAGCAGTTGTTGGCTAAGCTTGCCATACCCGGTTTGGCACCGTAAGCGTCGAGTGTCGCTTGTGTCTCTTTGCTGATGTCCATGACTTCGGGGACACTCGTCTGCATACGATACGCCAATTCATATTGCGAAATACGGGTCATGGTTTCCGGATGTCCGAACTCGGAAGCTTGGATTGCATTGAGTTCGTTGAGGGCGTCGAGACTCTTGCGACGAAGCTCGCGATCCATGCCTGGTGGATTCGAGACGAACAATACCGGATCCCCTTGCGAGCGGCACTGAACCCCTTGGTACACGCTCGGCAAGAAACCGCTTCCGAAGGAACTCTTGCCTCCATTGGGTTGAACGCCGCTGCTGATCAACACGACGAATGCCGGCAGATTCTCGTTCTCGCATCCCAAGCCATACGTGACCCACGAACCGAACGAAGGCCGACCGCTGCGGGGCGAGCCAGTGTAAATCAGTAATTCGGCAGGGGCATGGTTGAACTGTTCGGTGTAAACGCTGTGTACTAAACACATTTCATCCGCCACTGTTTTTAGATGCGGCAAACAATCGCTCAAGTACAACCCACCTTTGCCAACCCGCTCGAACTCATGTTTCGTCCCAAGCAATTTCGGAGTGCCGGTTGTGAACGCGAATTCTTTACCCTGAAGGACCGATGCCGGTGCGTCTTGGCCATCGAGCTCGATGAGCTTGGGTTTGTAGTCAAACAAATCCAGATTTGGCGGCGAGCCGGTCATGTGCAGGTAAATCACCCGCTTGGCTTTACCCGGGAAATGAGGGGACTTGGGCGCAAGTGGCCTATCGATTTCTGATGCTCGCAGTTTCCCTTGGATATCCGCAAGTGCCACCGCACCAAGGCTCAAGCCCGCACCGGAGAGAAACGCGCGGCGGGTTTGCATCGCAAAGTGGTCGTGTATGGGTCGTTCCATGATTTGGTTTCCGAGTTCGCTGCTTGGTTTGCTAGGTTAGGATTCGGTTCGTGGTTCTTGAATCTTGATAAGGCTTTAGGGGGTCATCAAGAATTCATCGAGGTTCAGCAAGATGTTCGCAACTAGCGTCCAAGTTGCCAATTCGGTTACGTCAGCGCCTGCGGGAATCGGACCGATCGGATCGGTTGCAAGCTTGGTCGCTTGCTCGGCATCCTTGGCGAACTTCTCGCGCGTCGATTGAATCAGTTGTCCGAGGGCGTTCTGCTCCCGTTCCTGAGGGGCTCGACTGAGTACCCATTGGAACATTGCCGCAAGCTTTTCCGCGTCGCTTTTGCTTGCTGCGGATTCTTGGAGTAATACGCGACGGGCGAGCCCTTGGGCGGCCTCCATGAACGCTGGATCGTTCATCGTTACAAGGGCTTGAAGGGGCGTATTGGTACGATCCCGTTTCAGGACACAGACCTCTCGATTGGGAGCATCAAAGGTCGCCATCGATGGGTACGGATTGCTGCGACGCCATTGAGTGTAGACGGCGCGTCGATAGCGATCTGCTCCTTGGCTGGTTTCCCAGTCGGTTCGCGAACCGAAAGCTGCGCTCAGTCCCATGTTCGGTTGTGGTGGACGGGTCGGTGGTCCAAAGTACTTCTCCGTGAGCAAGCCAGCCGACCACAATGCCATGTCTCGAACTTGCTCTGCTGAGACGCGGAAGCGTGGTCCACGGGAAACGTAGACATTCTCCGGGTCCGCTTCATAGCGTTCAGGTGTTACACTCGAGCTTTGTTGATAGGCTTTCGAAAGAACCAATGTGCGGATCAACTGTTTTTGATTCCAACCGTTTTCCATGAATTCCACCGCAAGGTAATCCAATAGCTCTGGATGGGTGGGCAAATCCCCTTGGGAACCGAACTCTTCGCTCGTGCGGACAATTCCAACGCCGAAGAGGTACTCCCAAGTTCGATTGACTTGGACGCGGGCCGTCAGTGGGTTGCTTTTTGAGACAAGCCACTTTGCGAGACTCAGTCGATCGGTGACTTGCTCATTGCCTTGGCCGAAGGCCTGGGGAATGCCAGGCGTTACGGTTTCTCCGGTAACTTTGTAATTTCCGCGAAGTTGAATTTTGGTCTCGCGCCGTTTGTTTTCGGGAAGTTCACGTAAGATTGGGACAGTGGTTTCGGGTTTCATCGCTGCAAGCTCGCTTTGGACGGTGCGCAGTTCATCGCGAAGAGGCTGACGGGCTGCGGCAACTTCGCGGACGAAGTACCGATGAAGCTCTTCGCTGTCGCGAGGGGTGCGTGCTGGATCGGAGGCGATAGCTCGGTACTTGTTAGGAACTTGCAATTGTTCTTTTAGTTCTTTAGCGTTGGTCAAGGCGAGACGCATTCGAGCAAGCACCAGTTTTGGGTATTGAGAATCGAAGGAGACATTCAGTCTCAGGACCCAAGGCGCGTTAGGGTTCTTGGTCGTGTCTTTGTCAGCGGAAGCACTGTTGGCCGAACCGGCGATATTCGCTGAACCGGCGATGCTCAAGCGATGGGGTTGATCGATCGAGCCACCGACAGCCCAACCGGTCTTGGGGTCCGGGTCGATTGCATGTTCAGCAGGAAAGCTGGCTTGGGCAAAGTCGCTGGCAGCGAACATTGGTTTCCACGGGATTTGCTGTTCGAGGGGCAGATTGTGTTCGGCTTCGCCTTTGCCGATGTTGTTGTTGAAGATTTCTTGGCGGGTGTCATCGAGCAGTTTCACGATCGCCCCCGAGGAGCGATTCATCAAACCGTTGTCTGTCCGATTGAACAGAGCGATTCGATCGAGTGAGATGGCTTGGCCCAGGTCCAGTTCCCACCAGGGGTTCTCACTGGTGTTGGTATGGGTAACCGAGTTCTCTTCCCATTTTCCCGAAGTGTTTCCATCGATTGCTCGCGATGGAGCACCGCCGAGGATTTCGGAGCTTTGGGTGGCTTTGCCTTTTAACGCAACGTTTTCGGCACCGCTCCAGGCTTGGACTTCTGCGAGGGAGAGAATCTTTTCTTTGCCGGGTAGTTCGACACGAACATAGCGTGCCAAAGGGCGTTGTTGAGGATTCTGGTGAAAAGATACGGAGAGGTTGGTCAGGACAAAGTTACCGTCGCCGTAACTGGCTCCTTTGCCTGGTAGAGCGGGATCTGGAACCGATTCGATTTGCAAGCCCGTTACAGATTGCGGCGACCAGTTTTCAGGCAATGGGACTTCGATGGTCAAGCTATCGTTGTTCGCCTTTCCGTCGATAGAGATAAGTCCATCGGGTGAGGCGGTGATTGCGTCGCCAGATTTGGTTTGCAAGACGGGTGGTTGCAGAGCGAGTGGAGAAGTGAGTGTCCAGGGGATATCGGTGCGGAGCAACGACTCCCATTGCGATTGGGCATCTGCAAGTTCAGGAGCGGGCATTTCGAGTTGCGATTCGAGGGTTTCGCGTTTGGATTCCAGTTGTTGTTTGCGAGCGCGTTGTTCGAAGGAGAACCATTGGAGGGTGGGTGATTCATCGCCACGATCCGCGTCTTCGGTTTGATTGAGGACCGCGAAGACTTGGAAATATTCTTTTTGAGAGATTGGGTCGTATTTATGGCTATGGCACTGAGCACAAGCCATGGTCACACCCATCCAAACTGCCATGGTGGTGTTGACGCGATCGACGACAGCGACGTTTCGGAATTCTTCGTCGTTGGTACCCCCTTCGTTGTTGGTCAGGGTGTTGCGATGGAATGCGGTAGCGACGAGTTGATCTGGCGTAGGATTTGGGAGCAGGTCACCGGCGAGTTGTTCGATCGTGAATTGATCGAAGGGCATATTTGCGTTGTATGCACGGATGACCCAATCGCGGTAGGCCCAGATGGTGCGAGGGGGATCGTCCGCATAGCCAGCGGAGTCAGCATAGCGAGCGAGGTCGAGCCAGCGGCGTCCCCAGTGTTCGCCATAGGCGGGGGAAGCAAGGAGACGATCGATGGCGCGCTCGAAGGCTTCTGGGGTTGGGTTCTCAAGATACTCATCGAGGAGTTCTTGGGAGGGGGGCAAGCCCGTGATATCGAGGCTAACGCGACGCAGGAGCATACGAGGGGAGGCTGCGGGGGCGGGCATCCAGCCTTTTTCTTGAAGTTTACGAGCGAGGAATTGATCGACGGGATGTTGATCCCAACCTGGAAATGGGTTGGTAGTGGGTAAGCTTGGTTTACGAGGTGGATCGTAAGCCCAGTGGTTTGCGTAGGGAGCTCCGGCTTGGATCCAAGCTCGCAAGAGTTCCGTTTCTTTTTCGGAGAGTTTTTCGCCGAAGTGAGGGGGTGGCATTCGGATATCATCGTCTTGGGCCAACACTCGGCGGATCATTTCTGAGTTTGTTGGATCACCGGCGACGACAGCGATTTTTCCGGAGTCCGCAGCGGTACGAGAAGCGGATTGCGAGTCGAGTCGTAGTCCCGACTCGACGGTAGCTTCATCGGGACCGTGGCAAGCGAAGCAACGGTTGGAGAGGATGGGGCGGATTTGGGTTTGGAAGTCGGGGGCACCGTTTGGTTGTTCTGCGAAGGCCTTGGTGGGGCCGAAGGAGAACATGCAGTAGAACAGGCATAGAGTCAGTGGGGGGGCGAGTTGGAATCTGAAGGACATAGGATGAATCAGCGTGGGACGCATGGGAGGGTTTTATCCAGCAGAATTGCAAGGGTAAGGAAGGTAAGAGGGGCGAGCGGTTTGGCTTGAAAGCCGAACCCCATTATTTTACAACCCCGGAAGTGAGAATGGTAGCCGTCGCCAGCTAATCCCACTGTTGTGGTTCAATCTCGTCCAAATTGTCGCGGATCGCTCCCGCAATCCGACGTTGGACGCCATAAGCCCCAATGAACTCAGCAGTACACCTTTGAAAACAATAGCCTTCATGTCGTGTAGCGTGGGCATTTCTGCCCGCACTACACGACCAAGCAGTTGGTCATCAAGCGACCGTGAAATCGTGACATCGAAGAGTGCGTCGGTGGCCAAGCACTCAACGAAAACGTCCCATTTACCGTGGTTAGTAATCTTGTTCTGGAAGTGCATCGATATGGATTTGGCCATCTTGATCGACGTGAATGTGGATCACGTTTGCATGGCAGCAAACGGGGCAGTCTTCCGTGTAGGTTTGTGAGGATCCTTCGGTCAGATCGAGTGGGATGACAATCTGCTCGCCGCAAGAGTCGCAGAGGTAGGAAGCTTCCTCGTGGACGTTCGCTTTGATTTTTTTGCGTGTCTGTGTGGTAGCGTGATAAAGATCATCGGCAGGTGGGATCGAGTCAGGAGAAGCTGCGATGGTACAAGCCCATAACATGACCTCTAAGGCGTCTGGAGTTGCGAGTCGGTGGTCGGAGCCGACTTCGATAAGTGTTGCTTTGGAGTTGCGAGCAAGTTCAACGGAGTCATTGAAGGGAATCACATCATCGGCGGGACTGTGCAAGAGAATCGAGTTGGGGGGGATTTGGTGAGCGGTCCCCCATTTTTTCCAAGCCGGGCAAAGGAGCACAAGTTTTGCTTGGTGAGGGCGAAGGTTCATCGCGATCGCTCCACCGCGAGAGCTCCCGACAACGACATCTGGTTGATGTTGATCGAAAGCGGCTTGAGCGGTTTGAAGTGCAACGGCGAAGTCATCATCATCGAGTTTTGGATTGATGACACTGTGTCCATGTTGCTGCAGGTAGGTCGGTTTCACTCCACCTGGAACGCTCTGCCAACCGTGCAAAAAAAGAATCTTCAACATTACCCTCTCGTTTGAAGTGTCGTCCCAACGTTGCCCCAATAGAACCCAATAGTATCTCGGTCGTGTAGAGTGGGCATCTCTGCCCGCACGACGCGACCGGCAGATCGTTAAAGGGATTGGAATGGGAAACAAAACCACATGCGCTGACCTCTAAACGAATATAGAATACTCCCCTGGTTACCTGTTCGTTGTTTCGATTTTTTATCGCAATTACTATCGATCTCGATCAGCGACCATATCTCCGTCACTGCGTTGTCTCTATCACTGCGTTGTCTCCGTCACTGCGCGCATTCGCGTAGTCTGCGCAGTAGTCGCTCCTCTTCTGCAGCTTGGTTTAAGAACCAATCCGTTGACCAAATACGGTAAAGGTTCCAGCCCCTTGCCTTGATGATCTCTTCTCGTAACCGATCCCGGTCCCGAGCAGACTTCGATGAATGATACGTTGCACCGTCGCATTCGATCCCTAGCAAAAAGGAACGATCCCCCTCGCGGCGACGGACTCCAATATCGATGAAATAACCCGCCACACCGACTTGGAATACCGCTTCAAGCCCAGCGGATTCTACCACCTTGGCGACCGCTTCTTCGAAAGGCGAACCGGGTTCCCGACCGGATTCGGATCCGGTTTCTCGCATTTTGCCGACACTGGCGTATTCCAAGAAGTCGCGATAAGCGTTTACGCCTCGGCTCTTGTCGGGACCTGCATGGATATCGCTCGGTAACAACGATGA
>JBIJCS010000215.1:0-7839 GCA_044344575.1 Pirellula sp.
GTGAAACCGCATTGGTGCGATTTGTGTGGCTTTCCGTTTGTTGGTTACCCCTCTGTACTACCTAGATAAAATGTAGGGGCGATTTGTAAAGCTAGCATACAAACGATTGGGATTTGGTTATTATGGAGCGGCGCGGAGTAGCGGGGAGTTGGAGACGAGAAAGACTTTGGGGTGGAGCATGAGACGAATGCGCTTTGAGGTTGTGGTTTGTTTGGTGGTTTTGTGGGGGTTGTTTACTGGGGGAGTGGGGATGGGTCAGGCGGTGCAACGGCGGGGGATGCAGGTGGAGGATTTGTTCCGTTTTCAGCGTTATGCAGATCCGACGTTGAGCAGAGATGGTAGTTCGGTGTATTTTCAGGCCACACGGTTTTTAGATGCGAGGAAGAACCAGAAGGTCACGCAGTTGTACCGTATTGGTTTGGGAGTGGATTCGGGGGAGGCTCAGGCGGTGACCGGTTCGACGAAGTCGGACACGCATGGCAGGTTATCGCCGGATGGCAAGAGGTTGTTATTTGAGTCGAATCGGGATGGTACGAGTCAGTTATATGTGATGGAGCGGGATGGATTTTCTGAGGCGAGGGCTTTAACGAAGATTTCGACGGGGGCTTCGACAGGGGTTTGGTCACCGGATGGCAAGCGTGTGGCATTTGTTTCGACGGTACGTCCTGAGTTCAGTGCATTGGCATTTGAGGAGTCGGATGCGAAGAATCGGGAGTTGGATGATTTGATCTCGTCGAGTCCGGTGAAAGCGAAGACGTTTACGAGGTTGTTTTATCGGCATTGGGATAGTTATGTTGAGGACAAGCGGCAGCATTTATTTGTGATCAACGCGGACGGGACGGGGTGTCGGGATGTGACGCCTGGGGATCGCGACGCGAATCCAACGAGCATGACGTTTAGTATCGGGGATGACTTTTGTTTTTCTCCGGATGGTCGTTATTTGATTGTCACAGCGGCGCCATCGACGGGAGAGTCGTGGACGACGAATTATGAGTTGTGCCGGATTGATGTAGAGAATCCGAGTGCGGAGTGGGAGAGTTTAACGGCGGAGAATCGGGGGGCGGATTGTACGCCTCGATTTAGTGCTGACGGGAAGCGTTTCTCTTATCGTGCTCAGCGTCGGGAGGGGTATGAGGCGGACAAGTGGGAATTGATGGTCGTGGACTGTATGGAGGATGGTCGATGGGTTAGCAAGCCGGAGGCTTGGACAGCAACGTTGGATCGGTCGGTGGGGGATTATGTTTGGTTGGGATCGGAGTCTTTGGTGTACGTGTCAGAGGTTGATGGAGCGACTGGATTGTTTATGGCAGAGCGGGGTAAGGGGGCGCGGCGGCTGGAGGTGGACTTTGGTGATAAGCGATCTGGTCAGATTACTGGGTTGAGTTATGCCAATGGGGTGTTGGTGGTAGCTAGGGCCACGATGAATGCACCGGCGGAGCTTTATGCGTTGAAGGGGTTGGGGAGTGGGGTATTGCAAGCTAGGCAGTTAACTTCGGGGAACCATGGGATAAATGAGGAGATTGAGAAGGTTGTCCCGGAGAGTGTAATGGTGCCGGTAGAGGGATCTGTTTCGATGCAGATGTGGATTTTGAAGCCACCGGGGTTTGACGCGTCGAAGAAGTGGCCTGTGGTCTATTTGATCCATGGTGGTCCGCAGGGAGCTTGGGAGGATGGTTGGAGTTATCGATGGGTACCGCAATTGTGGGCAGCTCAGGGTTATGTGGTTGTCTTGCCGAACCCGCGGGGGTCGACTGGTTTTGGTCAGAAGTTTTGCGATGAGATCAGTGGAGATTGGGGTGGGAAGTGTTACCGGGATTTGGTTGCTGGATTGGGGGTGGTGAAGTCGCTGCCTTACGTGGATGCGTCGAGAATTGCTTCTGCGGGTGCAAGTTTTGGTGGCTACATGCAGGACTGGTTTGCGGTCAATGAGATCTCCAAAGAGTTTCGCTGTTTGATTTCGCATTGCAGTGTGTACAACTTCGAGAGCATGTGGGGTACGACAGACGAGTTGTGGTTTGACGAGTACGAGCATGGCGGACTGCCGTGGGAGATTCCTGGCAAGTATCGTGAGTTCAGTCCGCACACGCGGGCTGGGAAGTTGGGGGAATATAAGACACCGATGTTAGTGATACACAATGACTTGGATTTCCGTTGTCCGATAGGGCAAGGGCACGAGTTGTTTCAAGCTTTGCAGCGTCAGGGGGTAGCGAGTCGATTTGTCAATTTTCCGGATGAGGGGCATTGGGTGACGAAGTCCTACAACAGTATTCATTGGCACAAGGAAGTGTTTGACTGGTTGACCAAGTATTGTCCGCCGGGAGCTCGGTAATATCGATGAATGGTAATGTCGATGAACGGTAATCTCGTTGAACGGTAATCTTCATGAATAGTGAGCGGCAGAGCAGAGAGCCTCGAGGGTTGGGATTGCATTGGAAGATCTTGATTGGTCTTGCGTTGGGAGCGATCGGGGGGATTGCGTGCAATCTTTTTCTGCAGGGCGGGGATGGAAAGCCGATTCCAGGGTTGCTTTATGTTGCGGACAATATTGCGTACCCGTTGGGGGAGATTTTTCTGCGGTTGATTTTTATGGTGGTTGTTCCGTTGGTATTTTGCGCGTTGACGTTGGGGGTGGCAGAGATTGGAGATGTGCGCAAGTTAGGTAGGCTTGGATTTCGGACGTTGGTGATGACGTTGCTATTTTCATCGGCATCGGTCCTGATCGGATTGGGGCTGGCGAACACGTTGAAGCCGGGTCAAGCGATCAGTCAGGAGTCTGCGGCTACTTTGCGAGATCGGTTTTCGAGTGCTGCGAGTGAAAAGATCTCGAAGGCTCGTGAGGCGAAGAGTGCGATAAAGACCATCATCGAGATCATTCCTCGCAATCCGTTGCAGGAAGCTGTTGGAGCATTGGATGGTTCATCGCCTGGCAGTGGCATGTTAGGAGTGATGTTTTTCGCGTTGTGTTTTGGGATTGCTTTAACGATGATTCCCGGGGAGCGATCGCGTCCGGTATTGGATGTATTGCAAGGAGTTTACGATGCGGTGATGGTGATTATCGGTGCGGCGATGCGTTTCGCGCCGATCGGTGTTGCTGCGTTAATCTTTTCGATCACTGCGGTATTGGGTTTACAGTTTTTTGTAGCGTTATCGGGTTATGTGTTAGCGGTGATTGCTGGTTTAAGCATACACATGTTTCTTGTGTATTCGCTTGCGGTTTTTTTCATCGCGGGTCGATCGCCGCTTGCATTTTTCAGAGACATCATGGAAGTGATGTTAACGGCTTTTGGGACTTCGTCGTCGAATGCGACGTTACCGACTGCGTTGCGGATTGTGGAAGACAAGTTGGGTTTAGACCGCAAGGTATCACATTTTGTTTTGACGATTGGATCGACCGCGAATCAAAATGGGACGGCGTTGTATGAAGGGATGACTGTTTTATTCTTGGCGCAGGTCTTTGGCGTACCATTGGATTGGTATCAGCAGTTCACGGTCGTATTATTAAGTATTCTTGCGGGAGTTGGAACGGCGGGTGTGCCGGGTGGATCGTTACCGTTGGTGGTGATTGTATTGCAAACGATTCACGTGCCACCGGAGGGGATAGCGTTGATTATGGGAGTGGATCGATTGTTGGATATGTCACGTACGACCGTCAATGTGGTGGGTGACATAGCGGTAGCTACGTGCGTTGATCGTTGGGAGCGAGCGTATCAATAGTGCGTATCAATAAGGCGCATCTGTAGGGCGTAAGGAGATGAATTGTCAATCTGCAGAAAGTTTATAGAACCAGTCGTTGATGGCTTCAGCCATTGTGGGATGGGAGAAGATGACATCACGAAGTTTAGTGGCTTTCATTTTGCAGATCATTGCGACTTGGATGGTGGCAAGTACTTCTCCGGCTTGAGCGCAGAGGATAGAAGCGCCGAGGATTTCATCGGATTCGGCGTCGATGACAGCCTTGAGTAGGCCGGTTGTTTCGCCGGAAGTGACGGCGCGCGGGATTGCTTTTGCTTGTAGTTTTGCGATGCGTAATTTGCGTCCTTGTTGGCGTGCTTGTTCTTCTGTAACACCAACGCGACCTAGTTCTGGATCGGTAAAAAGGGTGTAGGGTATGAGACGATTTTCGGTGGTTCGATTTCCTCCTTGGAAGTTATCGAGGAGGATTCGGTAATCGTCCCAGGAGACGTGGGTGAATTGCGCTCCGCCTGTGACATCACCTACGGCCCAAATATTTGGATTTGTTGTTTGCAAGCGGTTGTTGACTTCGATTCCACCGCGTTGACGAACTTGTACATTTGCGGCTTGCAAGTTGAGTTCTTCGGTGTTTGGCAGGCGTCCGAGAGCGACGAGCAAGTCGCTACCACGGATTTTTGTCGAGGAGAGTCCTTTGTCTAGGAGTAACGAGACTTCTTGTCCGGAGAGACCAGCGACTTCGTTGGTGGAGGCTCCGAGTTCAATCTGGATTCCTTCGGCTTGGAGCATATCGTGGATGGCTTGGCTAATTTCCGGATCTTCTTTTGGAAGGAGACGTGGATTGCGATCGACGAGTGTGACTTGGGCGCCGAAGCGGCGGAAGGCTTGAGCGAATTCGCAGCCGATGTAACCACCTCCGAGGATGAGAAGGTGATCAGGGATGTAGTTCAGGTCGAGTAGGGATTCGTTGGTAAGGGGGTTGGATTGGGTTAGTCCAGGAATTGGAGGGATTGCGGGGCGTGATCCTGTATTGATCACGATGCGTTCTGCGGAGAGAACGGATTGAGTGGAGGCGTTGTCCACCGCGACTTGGTTGTTCCCGAGGAAGCGAGCGGTTCCTGGGATAAGTCGAACGCCGGAGGAAGCGAAGGTTTGTTGATTTCGATCGATCATGATATCGACGACTTCGCGTTTACGGTCGAAGATGGGTTTCATAGCGAAGGTTAGGGGAGAGCAGGTTTCCGGTTGATTGGGAACGATCCCGTAATGGGGGAGATTTTGGAGTGTGTGTGCGACTTTTGCTGACTTGACGAGGGTTTTCGTGGGGATGCAGGCGACATTAATGCAGGAGCCGCCGATCCATTTTCTTTCGATCAGAGCGACGTTTTCCCCGCGGCTTGCCATTTGGTTCGCGAGAGTTTTCCCTCCCTTTCCGGAGCCGATTACAAGGAGATCGAAGTGGTCCATGGGATTGGGTTCCTGAGGTATTGCGACTAAATGTCCAGAAGGCGACGGGCGTTTTGGGGGAGGAAAAGGGAGGTTGAGCGAAATTTTTTTCGGCAATTTTTACCACGGCCACTCCAATCTTTTTCGCTGGAGTAGCGAACTTGTTGGGGAACTATCCCCTCCTTAACCCTATCGGACAGGGAAAGCAGTTTTCACTGTCGGTTAACCCGCAATGCGGGGGGGTTGGCAGACGGGGTGGCGATGAAAAAATCGAGTGAACCCGAGGTGCTCAACTGCGGTTGCCAAAGCCGATAGGTGGGGATTAGGATCCCATGGGTAGCCCAAGTTTCTGTGTGAGTTTTCCTTTTTCGATTTGTAGTTCTGAATATTCATGGCACGACATTCTTCTTCCAGGCCGAAAAGTGGTGCGTCGCGGCGTTCCCGAGCGGTCGCGAGGTCGAGTGAGCGAGTCGGCGTTGATGGAAATTCGGTGCGAGTTGGCTTGGAGAAGCGCAAGAGTACAGAGATGCGTGAGATTGCTCGAACGCAACGGGTCTACAGTCGATTCTTGGGGGTTTCGTCGGGCGAGACGGATGAGCAAGTGATCTTGGAGGCTTGTTCGAGGATTGCCAAATTGATTGCTGAGCGTACCCCGTTTAACCCGAGCGAGGTGATCGTTCGGAGTCGGAGTGAAGTGGCGCTTGCGACTTATCGTATGTTGGATCCACGTCGTCGTTGCAGTTTGCGGCAACGTGCGCAGTTGTCACGTCCGATTAACCGTGAGGACCGTATTGCTGAGTTGCTTGGTGGATCGCAGCGGTTTCGGAGTTCATTGTGGGAGATGACCGAGCGGTCGGTGTGTAAGGCTTCGAAGCAGTCTGAGGTAGGAGGTGGGGCTGCTGGTGTCTTGGGATCGCCTATGGCCAGTGCAGAGTCGGCCAGTGCAGAGTTAGGTGGAGTAGAGTCGGAGCAGGGAAGTGTGTTGGAGGCGTCGGGAATTTGGATTGATCCGAGTGTCATTAAGCGTGCGATTTCTGAGGGAGCGGGAGATTGCGTGTTGGTAGACTCGAATTTGGACTCGAAGGCTTGGTTGGAGGAGCGTCGGGACGTAATCCGTGCGTTGCAGCGGGTGGACGAGGGGTATTCCAAGGTCAAGCGTCAGGAAAAATCTACGCTATCATGGTTGTTATCGGTTTTTGTTCGATAGCAATTTTTTCTCGGCGATGGCGTTGATCTTTTGAGTAGTCGCATTTTGGTCACTGGGCACGGTGGATTTCTTGGTGCTGCGATTTGTAGGCAGTTATTGGCTGCTGGATATGAGGTGCGTGGGTTATCGCGCGGTGACTATCCGGAGTTGATGGGGCTTGGGGTGGAGTCACTTCGTGGGTCGGTGACGGATGCTTCTGACGTAGAGCGAGCTTTGCGTGGGGTGGATGGTGTGATTCACACGGCGGCGATTGCGGGAGTGTGGGGGTCGCGGAGGGTGTATGAGTCGGTGAATGTTGGCGCGACTGAAACGTTGCTTCAGGGGGCCAAAAGAAATGGGGTATCGGCTTTCGTTTACACTAGTTCGCCATCGGTAACTTTTGATGGCAGGCCGCAATCAGGAATAAGCGAGGAGGTTGCGATGCCGACACGTTGGTTATGTGATTACCCTCGGACGAAAGCGATTGCTGAGCGGATGGTGCTTGAGTCGAGTGATGGTTCGCAATTTTTTGCTTGCGCTTTGCGTCCACATTTGATATGGGGTGTAGGAGATCCGCATTTGATTCCCCGGGTGATTGAGAAGTGCAAGGGGGGGCGGTTGCGTCGGGTTGGAAGTGGGGAGAACTTGATCGACACGGTTCATGTCGAGAATGCGGCTTATGCGCATGTATTAGCATTGCAGCGGATGCTTGGTAGGGATACGCAAGCGTCTGGTCGTGCTTATTTCATAACGGATGGAGAGCCGGTGGGATGTTGGGAATGGATAAGCACATTATTGCGTAGTGCGGGATTGGAAGAGCCCAAGGGTTTTATTTCTTTGAATGTAGCTTATTGTCTAGGCGGAATACTTGAGGGTGTTTATCGTGTTTTTCGGATTCGAGCGGAGCCGCCGATGACACGATTTGTAGCGTTGCAATTAGGAGTGGATCATTATTTCGACATTACCGCTGCGCGACGTTTCTTGGGATATACACCACGCGAGGATCGTGCGCAGAGGCTTGAGGAGTTAGCGACCGACTTGCGAAAAAGTAATGCGGATTGATAGGTGTTCTTAGGTGGGTGCGATCGGAGTGTGGCAGGAAAAGCCATTCAAGTAGGCAAGAGGGTGGAGAATCGACTAGGATGGGCGTTGGATAGAGAAGGTTTCGGATCGAGTTTTGGAGTGGATAGCGGTGTCAGCGATGAATAGGCAACTGTTGGTATTGGTGTGTCTGAAGTGTTTTGTTTTGGTGGGATTGGGGCGAGTCTGTGCCCAGACCAGCGAGTTGATTCGCGATACATGGGGGGTGCCGCACGTGGTCTCGGAGAGTGAGGCGGCGGGGATGTATGCGTTGGGATATGCGCAAGCGGAGGATCGTTTAGAGGACATTTACATGGCGATCCGTACGGGGTTGGGACGGGTATCCGAGGTGCAGGGGCCATCTGGATTGGAGCAAGACTATTTGATGCGGCTGACACACAACGACACGTTGCATGAGGCATATTTTGCGAAAGCCC
>JBIJCS010000402.1:0-4788 GCA_044344575.1 Pirellula sp.
TCGCCCAGCCGGTCCCGAGAACTTTGAGCACCGCTTCTTTTGCGGCCCATCGCCCTGCGTAGTGCTGATCGGGGATTTGATGGCGACTGCAGTAAGCGATTTCATCGGGAGTAAACACACGCTGTAGAAACGTATCACCGTGTTTTTGCAGCATTTGCCCGATTCGATCGCACTCGACGATGTCTGTACCGATTCCGATTACCGATGGAGGAATTTGGATTCCGCAATGGTTTATCGAGTTTTGCGGCGCGATGGATTGTTGGGGATCGGTTGGTTTTTCCATCGGATCAAGCTCACCCATAAAAGTCACCTCGAGCCGCAGCGAGTCCTGCGGGTAAAATGGCCAAGAGTTGACGTTGAGAAATCAAGTGCAGCGGTTGACCTTCTTCGCGTCGCTTCTGTACATCGCTACGCTGTCGCGATCCCAGAGATAGCAACGCGTCTGCCATCGAGCCGTCCGTGGTGGGAGTGCCTTGAACGACGTAATTGGTTTGCATGTTGACTGCGGACTGGACGGTAGCGCCAAGTTGTTCTAGGAAGCCGACGGAGTCTTCGCGCTCGAGACCGAGAAGGGTTCCGATGAGGACGATGTGTTTACCTGCCAGTGGAAGTCCGCCGTCACATTGTTTGAGTATCTCGTCTGCGATGCGTTTGCCTCGTAAATCGGCTTGTTCTACGCGCGGAGTGCCGTCGCGTCGGAAGGAGCGTTTTTCGTGTCTTGGTTGGGTTTCGCTTACCGTTTCCATTCGTGAGCGGCGAATGCTTCGTGGTTGTTTGATCCGATCGCTCCATATGCGTCCACGTTGCAGTCCGAGGCTCTGTTCCAGCGCGTCCAAGTGTTCAGCTTGAGCTCTCTTGGCAGCTTCTTGCAAGATGATTGCTGCGGCGCGGGCGTCTTCTAATGCGTCGTGGTGTTCGAACCGAATAGAAAGGTGTTCTGCCATTGCGGCAAGGGCATGCGACTGGAGCGAGGGCCAACTGCGTTTCGCAATTAAGCGTGTGCATTGCACGTCGATTGGACCGATTGCGAGATCGTATAATGCGCAAGTGGAGCTGAGAACACGAGCATCAAAACCTGCGTTATGGGCGATGACGACGGCGCCATCGAGGATATCGTGGATTTCTCCCCATAGGGAATCCCAGGTTGGGCAGTCTGCGACCTGTTCAGGAGTGATGCCGTGGACTTGGATACATCTTGGGGAGAAGTAAAGCCGTTGTGGACGAATATTCCATTTGTGTTCGCGCACGATATCCCAGCCTTCCAACACGACGATGCCGAGTTGGCAAGCGGAACCAGGTTGATGGTTCGCAGTTTCAAAATCGATGACGGCTAATGTCTGCATACCTCGATTTAACTTTTCGTTGGTAGGGACGAGGCTGGAGATTGGTGGCAATTGGGAAACAGTAATTGAATCTGTTGGGGAGATAGCCTACCGGCGTATTCAGAGATTTCAAAGGCTTCTACCAATAGCGGGGGGTGCCCCCAATGATTTTGCCAGAAGCGATCTCGTCGCGGTTGTGCTTTTTCTAGAAACCAAGACTTGAGCCAACTAACCCATTCGCCACTGCCGACGGCGTGTGGGACTACGATTTTTTCGATCCAAGGCAACCATTCACCGAATTGACTGGTGTGTTGTGCTAACATGTGGACAACGCCGTCCAGGTAGGGAGTTGCGTCCAAAATAAAATCTGGCTGAAATGGTAGTGGCTTGGTGAATAAATCTGCCATGTAGGCGACGACAGGTTCTCGCTGTGGGACGGGGGTACCTGGAACGATCTTTGGCACCATCACCATATACGATGCATCTTGGATTGCTTGGCCTACAGCGCGATGATCTGGGTGATAATCCCATGGGCGATGGGTGAGGACCAAATCGGGTTGGAATTCACGAATTTCCCGGATGATGGACTCTCGAACGGGTATGGATGGGGTGAGGTATCCGTCTGGAAAGTCCCATACGCAGGCTTCGCATCCGAGCACCGCAGCTGACGCACTGGCTTCCATACGGCGGCGTTGTACCAAGGTATCAGGGGGGAGAGAATGGTGACCCGACTGACCGTTTGTTACGCTGATGATGCGAACGGCGTTTCCTTGAGCTACATGGTTGTGAAGGAATCCACCAGCAAAGAACTCAGCATCGTCGGGGTGGGCGCCGAAAACGAGTATGCGGCATGGATCGTTGTGCATAGTAAGCCCATAAAGAGGTGGGGGGGAGGGAGATCGGCTTTAGTGTAGCGGATGATCAAGAAATGATCGAAGGGCTACTGCCGAAGTGGGAGGTCGACTCTTGCCCAATAGGGGTGCTGGCGGTCAGCGCGTCCCAGGACGTCTTCGAGAATGACTTGTGTGCTGCCGGTGATATCGAGTTTGCGAGAGTTTCCTTTGGATTCGATGGTGATTTTCTTGGAAAAATCCACCATGGAATCATTGAGCCAAATGCTGTATTCCTTCGCAGCGGCCTTGAGGACCTTTACTGCGTTGGTATCGCGATTGAGAGCGGCCTCGATTTCGTAGCGATCCCACCGTTCAGGTTCTAAAAGTGGATGCACCAATTTGTCTGGGTTCAACTGCCCGGTCTCAAACCACCAGAAGTATCGATCCCCGGCGCGGCTGGTGACGACATCGAACTTATCGGGCATCACGCGTCTGCGCGACGGAAGTTGCATCCACTCGATGATTCGAGGTAATTCTTCTTGGAAGTGATCGTGCCCGCGACCTTGGTACAGAGCGATCATGGTATCGATCTTGCGATCGTCCAAGAGGCTATCCCACGTTGATGCGTTGAGAAACATTGGGTTCTCCCCGTCAAATTCTCCGTTGACAAAATAGGAGGGGACATATTTCCCATTTTGCCAATATTGGATGATATATTTTTTCGCGATCGCACCGACCATCACGGCACCGGCCCAGATATCTGGGTGAGCGAGTGCCAAATCCCAAGCGGCGTCGGCACCCATGAAATGTCCTGCGACAAATACTCGATCCGTGTCGATGCTGAATCTGCGCAAAGCATCCCGAAAGGGCTTGAGGATTTTTTGGTGTTCGTTTTCGGTGTAGTTGTATACGGGCTGTTTGGCTTCGTTCCACTCGGGAGAAATTACGATATACCCGTGGCGTGCGGCTTCTCCATAGCATCGCATTTTTTCGTCGGAACGATCGAGAGAAGTCCACCAGTCTAATGTGTCTTCGAACGAGATCTCTTCGCTGGGCAGTGCAACGATGCAAGGATATTTGCGATAGGGATTGTATTCGGCGGGGATTTGGACCAGGTACCTGACTAACTTGCCACCAAGCTCGCGGCTCATCGGTACTTCGAGCAAATATCTACCTGGTACAGGGACTTTCTTGATGACCGAGTTCGTGTTGGGCTGAGAGTTGTCCTCCGGCTTTTTCTCCGAAGTTTCGGAGACAAAGTCCAGGGTGACTTGGGATTGCGGATCGATCGGGATTGGGGGAGCCATATTGGCGAGAATTCGGGTGACGTAACGGGGAGTGCCTGATTCGAGTTTGATGATCCCTTGGATCAGCGCCTCGTTACGTCGCCGACTTGCGAGGAGTTCAGTGATCATGCGACGGGCAATGAACCCCGAACGCACGACGGAAAGATTTTGCTCAGCGAGTCCTGCCCCGTAGATCCAACCCGCAAAGCCGATCGCGGCGCGTTGGTCGTTGCTCAAGGTGTTGTCTTGTCTCGAATTGATGTAGTCTGCAAAACGGACGCGAGTGTCTTCGTTGAGGTATAACGAGATCTCATCGAGAAAAGGTGTGAACTCTTGTTGGATCGTGGGATCGGAAACTTTAGCGAGGTCTTCTCGTAGCCAGTTGAGAATTTGGTCGCAGTCTTTTTTGTTCTGTGTTATTGCTTCTAGCCGCCGATCGATTTTCAGCTGTGTTTCGACCGACACGGTGTTGGCGCGAAAGCCGCGAAAGATTTGTTCTGCGAGTTCAAACTGACCGGCTCCTTGGGCGATAACGGCAGCATCGAACATTTGATCAGCGAGAAGTTGATCGATGCGTTTGAGTTCTGTTCGTTTGTCCTGCAATTCGGGGAATCGCTGGATCGCGTAGACCAAAAGTTCTCGGGCTTCGACGTACCGTTTGGCTGCGAGGTAGACAGTCACGATATCGAGGAAATCTTGTGCCCTGTTTGGATCGGCGTTGCGCAGTAGGATTTGGCGCAGTGCTGTCGGAGGAATTGCTGAAAGGGCCACTCGCATA
The DNA here is from genome assembly GCA_044344575.1 of Pirellula sp. Lineage (GTDB taxonomy): Bacteria > Planctomycetota > Planctomycetia > Pirellulales > Pirellulaceae > JBKCUI01. Next base: position 4,220 of record JBIJCS010000402.1, read on the forward strand.
TCCCAGGTCACGGAGGTTTGTTGTAGCTCACCTTGAAGGGCTTGGATGCGTACGTACTGTGGGGAGACTTCTGTGATCCCTTGCACGATCTGTTTGTTGGGACTTTGAAACATGTAGATGCGGCGGCCGAAAGGATCGAACGGTGTGGCCGAGAAAGCGCTGCCTAGTCCACCCTGAATGACTGAATCGTTGCGACAGACTTCGTCCGCATTTACTTTCAGAGTGATTTTGAAGGGGACTGGGGTCTCTACGGGCATGCGGTCAGCGCGTTTCGTGCTGACGTAGGTCATTCGAAGTCCGTCGTCGATGACTGCAATTCTGGCTGCCGATTGCGTTTCGTTGCTTCCGGCGTAACCTTTCTTATCGAGTCGGGGTTGCGCCCGGAGGACCCCGGGGCCGATTGCGAAGCCGTTATCGAGAATGAGGGTTTGCTGTTGAGCGAACCCTTGTGGTGGCACCATTGCGACGATGCATAAGCCCAGTGTAAGAAGCCGCAGCACAAGTGAACGCGGTGAAAATAAACGCGGTGCAAATAAAAGCGGTGTAAATGAGTACCGTGGAAGAATCGG
>JBIJCS010000579.1:0-3033 GCA_044344575.1 Pirellula sp.
GGGCACCCGAGGAAGCTGATCACAGGATCGCGCTGGGGGTGTTGCACGGTTTGCATTGCGTCTCTGTTGGTTTAGTGTCGCTGTTGGTCTAGTGTCTCTGCTGGTCTGATATCTCTACTGATCTGGTATTAGCGTCCGCCAAAGTATCGTTTCAGGGTTTCGGAGGCGGCGTCCTTGGTGTTTTTCGTGGTTGGGCCACCTTGTTGTTTGGGTAGTTTGATCGGTGCTCGTTTCTCTGGACGCTTGAGCTTGCTTCCATCGTCGGAGGAGCCGCCCGTAGCGTCTGAGTTGGTGCTTTGACCAGCTTCTGCTGCAGGAGAAGCATCGGCTTGAGATGCTTCCTGGATTAACTCGGTGTCGAGTTGCGCCGTTTCCTCCATTTTCATTTGCCGAGTATCCGGCTCGGTTTGCGGCGTGCGACGGTCGATTTGATCGGCTTCGAGTAACCAGGTGCTGATGTCGAAGCTTTCGCGCGAGTCGGTCATCTTCGCTTCGGCCTGTTCGGCAATGCGTTCTGCGACTTCTTGGGTGGATGTCACTTCGGGTTTTTTGGTGTTGGCGATTCCTATTTCGATCACCACTTCGAATTCCAGTTGGCCGACTTTCAAGCGATCTCCGGTCTTTAGAATTTTCGCCTTGTCCGGGGAGAGTTGTTTGTCGTTGACATAGGTGCCATTTCGGCTTTTCAAATCCATCAGCAGCAATCGGCCATCTTTTTGCACAAGTGCGCAATGCCTTCGGCTGACCGATTCGCTCTTCGGTCGCAATTGGCAATCGTCACCGCGTCCGATGAAGAACTTTTCGTCCTTGATCGGAATGAGTTTGCCTTCGTGGTTTCCTGACAACACCTTGAGCGAAATCTTCATAAGCATTCCTCGCACGGCAACAAACCCTGTCCGGGAGCAAGAGCCAGAAAATCGATCCCATGGAACGTCCAGCCAACTGGGCAGTGGAGGACAGATGCATCGATGGGAGCGACGAAAGGGCAAATGCATGCCAGACGACGGGGCGAAATCCTGTGGGCGTATTGATCAGACTTTAACAAAAGCGAACGCACGGGCGGTCTTCAATGGTATCCTGCCACGAATCAGGTTTCAATCGGGAATCCCAACGGGAAGCCGGCCCCAACTCAAGAATCCCTTGGAATATTCGATTTGCAAGCCAATCGCCCCAAGCTTCGCTGTCTTTCCCATTTTCCCTCAATGGTTGTAGGGGGGAATCTGGGCGGCTGTCGATTAACCCCAGGAGGGAGGGGTAGGCTGCGCTGGCTTTCATGAGCAGGCTTCCGTGTTGTAGGAGTCCTGAGTGTCCGCGTCGCTGGGCGCTTCCTAGAATTTTTGTTGGGCCGATGACCAAGTCGAGCGGTGAGCGGCGATGGAAGCATAGAAACCCTTCAGCGGATTTGCTTGGTTGTTCCGTTTTTTTGAGTGTGCAAGTGCAGTCTTCGGAGAATTCGGCGGGCACTCCCATTTCCTGCAGGCCTTGTGCGATGGAGCGATGGACGGCGCGGTAGAGGATTTCCGAAGCTCCTTTACTTGCGGGAAGTGCGTTTTGGAGTCCATTAGCAGATGGACTTGATTGGTTCGTTGTTGGAATGGTGATACTGTAGGTCCACTCGCAGTCGTGCAAGATGGCTCCGCCTCCTGTGCGCCGTTTCACCCAGGGTAGTTTTGGGAGTCCGGGGGCGTTTTTGGTATCCCAAGAGGACGTCAGTTGTTCGATTGACTGGAAGTGCCCGAGGCTCAGCGTTGGTTCTTGCCAGCGGTAGATTCGTACGACGATCGGGGAGGCGGGTAGAGCGTCGGCGCTGAGGGATTGTCCTTGATCGCTCACGTATGAACCGAGGGGTAGTCTTTGTTGCATGGCATGTTCGAGAAGCCAAGCATCGACCTGCATGTTTTCGTCACCGGAGCGAGGCAGGTCGAAGAGGAACACTGCGACGCGGGAAGCCATCATGGGGTCTTTTTCCAAAACATCACTCCGCTTTAGCGATTGGTGGCTTTAGCGATTGGCGAAGTGCGAGGGGCGTCCGAGCACTTCGGTCTATTCACTGCATGGTTCTTTCGCGCTTTGTTTTATTGAGCGATCGATTTTTGGTAATCGGTAAAGTTGAGCAAGGTATCGAGTTCTGTTGGATCGCTCATTTTGACCTTGATCAGCCAGCCACCGTCGTAGGGGTCGGTTCCGAGAGATTCCAAGCGATCGACGACTTCGTCGTGGACTTCGACGATTTCTCCGCTAACAGGACTGTACATAGGAGAGACGGCTTTGACGCTTTCTACTTCTCCAAACTCTTCTCCGGCTTTGACGCTTTGGCCAACTTTGGGCAACGCCATGTAGACGAGGTCATTGAGTTCTGCGACAGCGAAGGCAGAGATGCCGACGGTTGCGATTCCGCTACCATCCTGAGGAACGTGGACCCATTCGTGCGACGGGCAGTACTTCAAGCCTTCGGGTCGTATGGTCATCTGTGGTTTTTCCTCTGTTTGTTGATAGTTGGGATACTCGAGTGTCGATGTTGTGCAATCACCGCCTTCGCTCCGATATTGTTGCTGGCGGTATTGTAGCCTGCGGTATTGTAGCTTGTGGTTCTCCAACTCCAAAGGGATGTTCATTGGGAGTGGGGGCTGCACGACACGGCTTCATCGCGCTTATGCGGGCTTACGCGGGCTTATGCGGGCTTATGCTAAGGGGCTTAGTCTTAGGGGCTTGGTCGTTTATAGAAGGGGAGAGGGCGGATGTTTGCAATTGCTTTGGTTCCTCGGATGTCCACTTCGATGCTTGCGTCAGTGTTGGCGGAGTTCGCCGCGAGGTAGGCCATGGAAATGGGAAGTTGGAGAGTAGGTGAGAACGTTCCGCTTGTAACAATTCCGATGGGGTTGCCTTGAAGATCGAAGCATTGGGCCTGTTCGCGGGCCGGTCGACGTCCTTCTAAAATGAGGCCTACCCGTTTGCGGCTTGGTCCTCGGTTTGCGAGTTCAACCAGGGTATCTCGGCCTATAAAATTACGGTCTTTGGTTTGGACTGCGAATC
>JBIJCS010000216.1:0-7814 GCA_044344575.1 Pirellula sp.
CGCTTCTGAATCAGGCGGTAGGGCAATCGAGCGAGGAATGTATCCCCATAGGTTCGAAACGAGGATTGTTGGGAAATGCTGTCGGTAGTCCATACCGCGAATCTGCATACAGGCGAGAAGTGCAACATCGCGAAGTTCCACCGTAGAGACCAACCGACCATCGTTTTCGTTGGGGGCTTGTCCTGGCTGTCCAGGGTTTCGATTTCGCTGAGGCACGCCACCGACTGGAAAGCCATTATTAAGGCTCATACTTTCTTCGCACACATCCGTTTTATCGAGCCAAGCCTCAAGTAGCGGCAAATCTTCAGGGATTCCGCGTCTGAAGAAAACTTGAAAGGCGCGCAGCAACTCATCCGGTTCTCGGGTGGCGGGGGCTTCGGCGGCAGGGGCTTCGGCCGTAGGGATATTGGTGGCAGAATCGCTAAGCAGCATTTTGCGGGCAAGAGGGCGAGTAGCATTTAACTCTGCTTCGATCATGATTTGGATCGCGACGGTTTGTTCGTATCCATTTTCGAGCGTGAGAGTCCAACGCTCCATCATGGCATCGATGGATCGCTTCGATTGCGGATCGCGAAGAGCTTGGTTGTAGGGTGCCCTGAGGAGCAGTCGCAGGGCGGTCGAATTCAGAGCTGTTTCTTTGTTACCTTCCGCTAAGCAAACGGCATACAGGAGTGCGAGTCCGTCGGCTTTGTCTCCCTCTCCTCGCCTCATTTCACCTTCTTGGATTTTTGTCACGATCTTCCGTGCGAGTTCGGCAGCCTGCTTCGGATCGTTGATCGGTTGTTCGATCAAGTCTGGATATCGATCGTAGAGTTGTAGAAAGAGACGTTTGGAGCTGCGTGTCGATCCGGCAATCTCTGCGAAGTTCCCCCAGCCCTCTAACCCGTGATCGTCTTGCATGTCGGTGTCACGGAGGAAGACGCCAACGATTTGCTGCTGGCGTTCCGTTTTCAATTTGGCGACCACGCTTCCGAGACGCACACGGACTTCTGGGTCCGTTACATCCGCGAGGAACTTTTTGAGTGTATCCAGGTGATCGGTTGAAAGCCCACTGAGTTTTCCGGTTGCTTGATCGCGAACTTCAAACTTTGAGCTTCCTAGCTGTGCGATCCAAGCAGCGATTTCTTCCTTCGGAACCGGCGGGGCTTCTTTGTTGATTTGCTGTGCATCGCCGACTGCGGGTAAGAGCAGGCACAAGAGCAACATTAGGCCGCTCAAGCATGGCCTGAAAAATAGCAAGTTCGGTCTGAGAAACAGAAAGCACCAACCTGGAAGGAGTACCCTCGGTGCGTCCGTGAGATTGAGGTTTTGATGCGTCAATCTGAAGCCGCCTGTAGAGCTATGGGCGGTGCTAACAGTGGAGTTCGTCGACGAATGGAAGACTCGCTGGTGATTAGGGATTTCGATTTGTCGCGTCATGCGCATTGTCCACCTTGCGAGGTTTTTGCTACTTGGTTTTCGGCGGCTCCGCGAGCTACGTAATTGCCTTACGATAGTATAGCCGAGAACGGACAACTGCAGAAAAGGGTAGAAAAGGGGGAACCGAATAAAAAGTCGACGGTGTTCTGCGTCAAATATTCTCTGAGCTTGTTTTTTTGAAGTTGATGGGTTTTTTGAAGTTGTTGGTTTTTTGAAGTTGTTGGTTTTTTGAAGTTGTGTAGTGGAGGTTCCTCGAACTTGCTCAGTTCTTCGGGCCAGTGTAAAATCGGTTCTCGAGTTCAGGGATTTGCGGCCGATTGCAGCCTCACTGCTAAAGTGCCATTTACTCCTAGCAGTTATTGACTTCTAGACGTAAGTTGCTCTTCATGGCTTACGTGGCATGTTGGTCGGTCCGCAGATAACGCTCTGCCCGCATGCGTTGAAACGCAATCGTTGCGTATCTCGATCGTTGTGCTTACATCCACCGACTTCCGAAGCCCCTTATTTTTACATGACTCACTCCTCCGATTCCGATTCACCCAGCGATTCCACGGCAGCGTCAACAGCCACCCCAACTCCGACCGCAAATCCTGCGTATAGGATTAGTACGCAGAGTGTGCATGCCGGAGAGTCGCGACAGAAGCCCAGCAATGCGATCACCGATTCGATCTGCTGCTCGAGCACTTACACTTTTGAGTCCACTCAATCGATTCTGAACTACATCTACGAGAAGCAAGATCGAGAGGAGTATGGTCGGTATGGGAACCCCAATGAAAAAGTAGTCGAGAGAAAACTCGCCGCTTTAGATGGAGCACAAGACGCCATCATTTACTCCAGTGGCATGGCGGCGATTGTCGGGTTATTGATGTGCAAGCTGAGTTCCGGAGACGAAATCGTCTTCTTCGATCAGTGTTATCATCGCAGCAGAGAGTTTTGTGCCAAACACCTTTCGAGATTTGGAGTCGTCACCCATCAGGTGAAGACTGGGGACATGCAAGCGATGGAGTCGGCGATCAACAAAAACACCAAAATGATCGTAAGCGAATCGCCGACGAATCCGCATTTGTCTGTTATTGACTTAGAAGCGTTTGTTGCGATTGGAAAAAAGCATGGGGTCGAGACGTTGATCGACGCGACATTGGCGACTCCGTTTAATACACGCCCGATCGACTGGGGTGTAGACTACGTTTGGCACTCAGCGACCAAGTACATGGGTGGGCACAATGACTTGCTCGCCGGTGTTATTTCTGGATCCAAAGAGAAACTCGAACCTGTACGGAAGTTAAGAGGGATCCTCGGAGCGATCAATTCCCCGCATAACATGTACTTACTTGAACGAGGACTGAAGACATTTGCGTTGCGAATGGAGCGTCACAACTCCAACGGTCAGCGCATCGCGGAATTCCTTGCGAACCATCCACGGGTAGAAAAGGTCTTTTATCCAGGTCTCCCATCCCACCCTTCGCATGAGATAGCGAAACGGACGATGAAAGGATTTGGTGGATTGATTACGTTCCTTGTCAAAGACGCCGATTGGAAACAGACAGCAGCCATCATTGATGCATGTAAAATTCCTCGCATTGGCCCGAGTCTCGGGGGAGTCGAGAGCCTCATCGAACAACCCTTGGTAATGAGCTACTTCGATTACAAACCAGAACAGCGCCAAGCGTTCGGAATCTATGACAACATGATTCGAATGGCTGTGGGAATTGAAGATCCAGACGATCTTGTTGAGGATCTCTCCCAAGCCCTTGAATCGACCAAGTAGTAAAAACGCTTCTATAGTCAACCAAATACCAGCGACTGTCACTTACCGCCAACTGAAGTGGACCCACGATCATGAAGTTTCGCACCCGAGCCATCCATGTCGGAAGTGAGCCAGACCACACAGGAGCAGTGGTTCCTCCAATTTATTTAGCCACTACCTATGTTCAGCCAGGACCCGGGGACTGGGGAAAGTTCGATTATTCTAGAAGTGGTTCCCCTTCGCGATCGAGGGTTGAACAAGCGATTGCGAATTTGGAAGGAGCTGCTGGTTCGTTGGCTTTTGCCTCCGGGATGGCAGCGACGCATTGTGCGATGGGACTGCTCGAATCCGGAGACCACATCGTCGCGGGTTGTGACATGTATGGGGGAACCTACCGTCTGCTCCACAAGATCTGCAATCGCAATCGGATCGATGTGACGCTTGTTCATGCGGACGATGCCAACAACATCGCCGCAGCGATTCGCCCTGAAACCAAAATGGTGTGGGTTGAAACCATTGGCAATCCATTGATGAGCGTGCCGGATTTCCAAGCCATTGGGAAAATTACATCGGCAGCAAACGTCCTCTTTGCCGTGGACAGCACGTTTGTCCCCCCTTCGATCTTTCGTCCTTTGGAATCGGGCGCGGACATCGTGATGCATTCGGCTACCAAGTATTTTGGTGGACACAGCGATTGTTTGGCTGGTGCACTCTCAGCGAAGACACCGGAGTTGCATCAGCGACTCTATTTCGTACAGAACGCCACGGGTGGTGTGCTCGGTGGACTCGAATGCTTTTTACTGCATCGAGGGATCAAAACCATGGAACTGCGAGTTCGAGAGCAATCTCGCTCTGCATTGTTGATCGCGCAGTGGCTTGAGAACCATCCGCGGGTACGACGGGTTCTCTTTCCAGGACTTCCCAGCCACCAGCATCACCAGCGAGCCAAGCAATATTTCGGGGATCAATTCGGTGCGATGGTTTCATTTGACATCGACGGCGACATCGAAGCGGCGAAACGGGTTTGCAAAGGGACCCAACTTTTTGGACTTGCGGTCAGTTGCGGGGCGGTTGAGTCCCTTATCGAGCAACCAGCAACCATGTCCCATGCAAGTTATGATCCTGCCGCGAGGCTCAAGGCTGGGATCACCGATTCTCTCGTGCGAATATCCGTAGGACTCGAAGACCCTGAGGATTTGATTGCGGACCTCGACTCAGCGTTACAGCGGATCTGACACTCTCAGGGCAGGAGTTGCTAAGATGCCAATTGACCCATCCTTGACTCGATACTACCGACGAGCAAGATTTACGACGCGTTTACCGATGAAATACTCGTTTGCACCGTCCCATTTCTGGCTAGAAACGCTCGAACCCGATCTCTACCGAATCGGCTTGACTCACTTCGCAACACGTATGCTTGGTGATTTTGTCGAATGTGAATTTACCACCGAACCTCAGTCGCCGATCGAACTCGGGCAAAGCATCGGTTGGATCGAAGGATTCAAGGCGTTATCCGATATTTACAGTGTGATCGACGGGGTGATCGTTGAGAGCAACGAATCCTTGAAAACGAACCCAGGCTGGATGGATCGCGATCCTTATGATCGGGGATGGCTGTTTATCGCGCGCGGCGTTCCAGACCCAAGAATTGTTGACGCGGAAGGATACGAAAGTTTATTGAACATCGCCATCGATCGCATTCTCTCTCAGGAAGAGCAAGAAGGAAAAAAATGCTGACTGCGCATTATGTCATGATCGGTGGATTTCTTGGTGCGGGAAAGACCACGAGCATTCTACGGCTTGCAAAGCACTTCGCCTCAGAGGGGAAGCGTGTTGGCCTGATCGCCAACGACCAGAGCCAAGGTTTGGTCGATACTGCGATGTTTTCCTCCAGCGGATTGCCGACGCAGGAGATTGCAGGGGGGTGTTTCTGTTGCAAATTCAACTCACTGATCGAAGCCTGCGATAAACTCGATGCTCAGAACAAGCCAGAGATTTATTTGGCGGAACCAGTCGGCAGTTGTACGGATCTAGTTGCCACTGTGGTTCTTCCTCTTCAGCAATTGCATCCAAATCGTTATCGAATTGCACCGCTGAGTGTTTTAGTCGACCCTATTCGAGCCCAACGCTTTCTCGGGCTGCTCCATGGCAAATCTTTTTCAGAGAAAGTCAACTACATCTACGATCGACAACTGGAAGAAGCCGATTTGATCATTGTCAACAAGTCTGATTTGCTTTCCGAGGCACAACTTCAGGAATTGATGAACGTCCTTGAAACTCGATACCCATCCGCAAACGTTCTCAGCATTTGTGCACGCACCGGAGCAGGCTTCGATTCTTGGATCCAACACATAACACAGACTGAGATAGCACAGAATTCGCCACGGTATCGCTCGGGTGGAATGCCGGTCGATTACGAACGGTATGCGGAAGGCGAAGCGTTGCTCGGATGGGTGAACCTATCGGTGAAACTTCGCGGGGCAGAATTCGATGGAAATCACTTCCTGAAACAATTCTTGAAGCAACTGCATACCGACCTGCGTCATGCCACAAGCGACAGCATTGCGATCGCTCACCTGAAAGGGACCCTGATTCCGGATGTAGGTAACGACCTCGCCATCGCCAACTTGGTGCGTGAAGATGGCCAAGTCGAATCGAGCTTCGAATTGGACGAATTACTAGAATTCGGAGATCTAATTATAAATCTTCGAGCAGAAGCAGACCCGGAGGTTCTACAATCCGTGATCCGAGAGTCCTTGCGAAACGCTTGCCTCGCGTCTAGATTGTCCATGGAGCAGACGCACCTTGCGGCGTTTCGTCCCTTGCCACCTACCCCCACCCATCGCATTTCTGGCTAGATTCAAATCCCACTGAACCTCTCCTAGAATGCAACCGAATTCTCGACATCAGAGGGCGACCCCTCAGAGATGAGTGAACCTCAGTTATGAGCGAACAGAGTCCGATTCTCTACTGCCGGTGTGCGTTTGCGAAAGTGCTTCCGGACGATGTGAAAGATGGCGTGCTGCAGCGGCTCGTCGATTCGGAGTTTCCGTTCGATTCGGTACCGGATCTTTGTGAGATGTCTGCAAAAAATGATCCTGCGCTGAAAGAAATTGCGGCTCAGGCTAACGTTTGCATTGTTGCGTGTTACCCGAGGGCTGTGCGTTGGCTCTTTGATGCTGCGGGTGCGCCGCTAGCTCCACAGCGGGTCAAGATACTCAATATGCGAACGGACTCCGTCGAGAACGTTTGGGATGGGATCCTCGCGGCTCGAGCTGGCAATCCAGCAACACCAGATAAAACAACACCAGATCTAACAATGCTAGATCCAGCAAACGAAGGAACGCCGATGACCGGCCCAAATTCGACCGAAACGCACGGGACGACCTCCATCACTACGCATGACGAGCGGTAAGCAAATCCATGGCAGCACATCTTCCACAACTTCCGCGAGTGATACTTTACGAAGGCAAGGATAGTCAGCCGTTTGCGGCTGAAGTTCGCCAGGAGCTGATGGTTAAGCTTTTGGATAAAGGGTACACGGTAAGCCGTGCAACCGAGAAAGGTCGTCTAGAAAATCTCGGGCACGAGAAGGTTATTGTTGTCGGGGTATTCGACCTTGCAATGCAGCCAGTCGCTTCGGATTCGATCCATGTTCAGGACGTTCGAGGTCAATCCAGCGAATCGATCTTGAAGACGGTCGAATCGATTGCGCAACCGGCCGGGCAGGATTCTGCGGCGGCACCGAAGCGGTGGAAGCCCTGGTTTCCCGTAATCGACTACGATCGATGCACCAATTGCATGCAGTGTCTTAGTTTCTGTCTCTTCGATGTTTACGGTGTGACCAAAGGTGGAAAGATCCAAGTTCAAAATCAGACCAACTGCAAGACGGATTGCCCCGCTTGCTCGCGTGTTTGCCCAGAAGTTGCGATCTTGTTTCCCAAGTACAAAGCGGGCCCGATCAACGGTGACGAGATCAATCAAGATGACATTCGTCGCGAAGCGATGAAAGTTGATATTTCGTCACTTTTGGGGGGTGACATCTATTCGATGCTGCGAGATCGAAGCGAAAAAGCAAAGTCACGATTCTCGAAGGAGCGCGATGACGATCGTGCATTAAAGGAGCGTCAACGTTGCCTTGATAAGCTCAAGAGCAACTTTGATGCCTTGGATATTCCCACCGAAGTTCTTTCAAGTCTTCCGAGCATGGATCAAATACAGGCTAAAGCTCAGAAAGCGAAGGAACGTGCGCAGCAAGCACTCGAAATGCAGGCTTCCAACCTACAACACGTTGCCGACAGAGACGTAGTAGCAAAAGACGTTGTCGAATACGACGACGTGTCAGCAAACCCACCAGTAAACCCAAATTGAGGTCCTCATGGTCGCTCGCTTAGCCTACCGCATGGTCACAACGGTTGATAAACGACTTCTGTGGAAGTTCGCGTACAACTTTGGCTACAAGGGGATGCGATCCGTTCAGAAGTTCAAGAAACGTTTAAAGCAGGGGGTGCATTTTCCTCCTTTTCTGTTCATCTCTGTAATCAATAGTTGCCAATTACGATGCCAAGGATGCTGGGTTGACGTCGCATCGCCGCGTCAGATGATCAGCAAAGAAGACCTCAATCGATTGATCACCGACGCGAAAGCG
>JBIJCS010000217.1:0-7761 GCA_044344575.1 Pirellula sp.
GATTGGTCGCGAAGGTGCCGGCGTGATGCCCATCCGTGGTCACTCCAACGTCCAAGGTATCGGATCGGTCGGGGTCACTCCGAAGCTCAAAGACGAGATCTTCGAGAACTTAGAGAAGAACTTCAGTGTCCAGCTACCGACCACGCCTGGACGTGACACGCTAGACTGCATGGAAGCCGCCCATCGAGGTGAATTGAAATTCGGATTGTGCTTGGGTGGTAACCTATATGGTTCGAACCCTGATGCTCAGTTTGCAGACGAAGCCCTTCGGAATCTTGATATGTTGGTGATGCTCAACACCACGCTGAACACAGGGCACGCCAACGGTCTTGCCAAGGAAACGATCATTCTGCCTGTGCTCGCGCGCGACGAAGAGCCTGAACCGACCACACAAGAATCGATGTTCAACTTCGTTCGCTTGAGCGATGGGGGGCCCAAGCGATTGCCAGGGCCGCGCAGCGAAGTCCACGTCATTGCACAAATCGCACGTGGCACGCTCGGTAAATCCGCAGCCATCGATTGGGAGCAGATGGAGCAGACCAACACGATTCGCCATTGGATATCCAAGGTGGTGCCGGGCTACGAAGCAATTGATTCGATCGCTCAGACCAAACAAGAGTTCCAAGTTGGTGGGAGGACATTCCACAAAGCCAAGTTCAACACGAAAGACGGTCGTGCACAGCTTGTGGTCCATGAGCTTCCTGCGATCACTCCCTTAGCGCAAAACCAACTGCGATTGATGACGGTACGCAGTGAAGGCCAGTTCAACACGGTGGTCTACGAAGACTACGATTTGTATCGTCATCAAGAGCGACGCGATGTGATTTTGATGCACCCCGATGACTTGACCCGCTTGGGGCTTGAGCACGATACGCTCGTGACCATTACCAGTTCAGCAGGTCAGATGAGCAACATATTAGCCCGTGGATACGAAGACATCCGCGCCGGGAACGCATTGATGTATTATCCTGAGTCGAACGTATTAGTTCCACGAGTTGTCGATCCAAAATCGCGCACGCCCATGTTCAAGAACATCATCATCACGGTGACACGAGCTTAGGTGTATTGACAGCGCAGAGACTCCGAAGAATCCACGAACCGCGAAAGTAGTTAGCAACATGGCGATTGAGCCGGCTTGGAAACAAGAGAACCGCGTGCCGCGAATCTTGATAGTCGATGATGACATTGAGATTGCAGGTCCAGTGAAGTTTGCGATGGAAGGGTTAGGATACGAAGTCATCCACATGCCGGACGGCAGTGCCGGGGTAGCCAAATTGGAGACTTACCAACCGGACTTGATGGTCTTGGACATGATGATGCCCAAGCAGAGTGGATTTTTGGTGCTTGAGCACCTTCGCCGCACGAGTCGCAATCGGATCCGCGTGATCATGGTTACTGGGAACGAAGGGGAGCGGCATCAGGCATACGCAAGGATGCTCGGGGTCGACGAGTACTTACACAAACCCTTCTCGATGGACCAGTTAGTCGGGCACGTCCAGCGGTTGCTTGAAGAACCCTTTCCCGAAGAAGTCTAGATACCATAAGTTGCAGAGAGCTCTAGAGTGTTGAATGGATGTTTCTTGGTGGAGCGTGAAGCAAATAAATTTCGTAGGGTGCGGTGAAGCGGTCGTACGTTGCTTGTTGCGAGACTTCAAAGTTACCGTACCGCATGATGATGTTTTCACGGCCTAACCCTAACGACCGCGAAACCCACCAATGCGCTACGTCACACCGCGGCTTGTTGGAGACGGGCTCAAGGAAACCGATAGCAATCTTGCTGTCGATTTGACGGTATTGAGCCCAAGCTCGACCGGAGCCGATCTAGTCAAATGAAAAACGGTTTATTAAAATTTAAGCAACACAGACGGGGTGTAGCTCAGCCTGGCTAGAGCGCTACGTTCGGGACGTAGAGGCCGCAAGTTCGAATCTTGTCACCCCGATTATTTGTATCTATCCAGTCGCCCTTGGCGACTGGATAGATACAAATAATCAGAGAGTGGATGGGAGAAAGTGGAAAGTAGAAAAGCCAACAGACAATACACGACCAATGGTTTCAGGGACGATCAATCACTAGCAACCTCTCCCAGCCACTCGGTCTACTCTCTACTTTCTACTCTCTAATTTCTTACCCAACAGCGGCTCACCGAACCGAAATCCCAGCCAAGCAAATCGTTGCATGGCTCGGGGTTGGCGGCAGCAAGTATTTTGACTGGAAGAAACGCTATGGTAAAGTCAACGAGCACAATGGAGCCATCCCACGGGATCATTGGCTAGATGAATCCGAGCGAAAGGCGATCTTGGAGTTTCATGCCAAACATCCCCTCGAGGGGTATCGTCGACTGACCTTCATGATGCTCGACGCGAACGTCGTCGCAGCTAGCCCATCGAGTGTTTATCGTGTTCTTAGCCAAGCTGGTGTTTTGAGTCCATTTCAGGGAAATCGATCTAAGAAGGGAACCGGCTTGGCGCACTCCTTCCCTTCGATTCTGGTGAGCATGCGATAAATCCAAACGCCGGAATCTTGAAGATCTCAAAACAAACTAGTGACCGTTACCCATTGACGATTAACACCGATCAAACAAAACTCCATTTCACGCTGAACCAAAACACTTTTATCCCAAGCCCCGCGTGAGATCGTTGAGATCCTGTGGAATGATGTCGTGGCCGTTCAGCCTATTTCGTTGGTCTGCGTCCAAAACTGGCGAGATGCCGACGAGCTGGTGAGACCAGCCTTGGTATTTCGGCATTGTTTGAAGGAATCGTGCGACATGCTGCTTGAAGTTATTCACGTCGGATATGAGCTTGTCCGGTGAACGCTTGCAGGAAGCAAATCGAATTGTTTCGGTCGTCTCATTGACGGCAACCAAGTCAATCTCCGTATCCGCCTTATCCCAGAAACCTTGAATTCGATGGGTGATGGGGAAATCGCTTACCCCACTGCGACTACGTTCCTCATAAAGCTGGCCCGCCAGTTTTTCTAAGGAACCACCCTCGACATCTGCCAGGCGCTGGTCGGCTTCGTCGACGAGTTCCTGAAGCGGCCGAAACGCTATCGCGGAAACCGGATTGGCCAGTGCCGCTAGCCATGAACGGAGGAAATTGTCGGTGACATAGTAACGACTACGCTTTGCTTCTGGTTTGGCAAACACGGGCAACTTGCGTTCGATGAGCCCAAATCGCTCAATAAGAACCTTTAGGTAGCCGCCCACTTGGGTATCAGGATTTCCGCTGGCGTCCCGAATAGCCTGCACAAGTTCGTTGTGCATACGCCCTGGATTTCGAGCCACAAACTTCAATACCACGTCATATCGCCCCCGCAGCTCACGTAAGAACCAATTTTCGGCTTCTGACCGAAGTGGTGACGAACTCTCGAAGAAAATGCGACGGAGTATCGTCTTGCGGTCAGCGGCAAGTACATTCTGCTCGTAGCAGTCCCGATAGAACTTCGGTACTCCCTCAAAGAGGTTCCAAAGAAACAACAGGTGCTGCGGACTCGGCTCTGCATGATCTTTGAGGATGGACAAAATCGAGCCAATGTCGAGATGCGTGAGGTTGATCGTGTCCGTGATTCGGTTGTAGAGAGGTGCCGTTCGATCTTCGAGCAGGGCCACCATCTCGGTGTGGATCGATCCGAGGGCGATCAGCCCACCCCGCACCTTATCCGCCTTTGCCGCCAATCGATCTACACTTGCCTGCAAGTACGAGCAAAACTGCTCATAGCCCTTGCGATTGAAGTATTGGAACTCATCGAGGACCAGTATGAAGCCACCTTCAGCCATCGACTCCAGGAGCTTCGCCAGTTGCAACAAGCCAGTGGGACGTGGATACTGACTAGCGGGAATATGAAACGTTTCCAAGGCGTCGTTCACCGCCGACAGAACGCCAGTAGGCTCGGAATCGGGAATCTGCACGTAAAAGACCGGCTGGTTGCTCTTGATCTCTTCCATGGCCCGCTGGATCAGGGTCGTCTTGCCGATTCGGCGGCGCCCCGTCACCTTGGCGAAGAACCAGCGTCTACGGGCGAGCATCCGCTCTAATTCCGCAAGCTGTTCCTTTCGACCGTAAAACTTCCAGTCCGCCATGCTAATCTCCAGAGATAAAGCCGCTTTACTAAAGTAAGGTAAAGCCACTTTATCTTAAGTCGTGTCGCGTGGCAAGTTCTTTTAAATGAAGATGTTACGGCACACAGTTCTAGAAAAAGATTGCCGCAACCTGGCTTCCCAATTCAGGACTCCGGCCAGGAAAAGTTCAATAGCAACCTCTCCCAGCCACTCGGTCTACTCTCTACTCTCTACTCTCTAATGCCTTACCCAGCAGCCGCTCCCTTCGTGGTGCGTCAATCTCCAGAACATCGACGAGGACGAATACTGGGATCCAGTCGCCCTTGGCGACTGGATAGATACAAATAATCAGAGAGTGGATGGGAGAAAGTAGAAAGTAGAAAAGCCAACAGACAATACAAGACCAATGGTTTCAGGGACGATCAATCACGGTCCATCCGGCATTTCCGTGGGTCATGTTTCAGTTGTTTGGTAAGCGTCCATCACAACCAGTAGCATCGTGGGAGGCGCTGTGGTAATTTGCAGGATATTGTTCAGATAGCAACTGCCGGCGGTGCAGCCATCCGCATCCCTCCGGAAATCTGAACATGCCACGTAACAATTCAAAAGCTCAGCTATGGGCAAATCACCTCGATCGATTCCGACAGTCGGGACTGACGATCTCTCGGTTTTGTCGCAACAAACAAATCGCTATCCCGTCCTTCAGGTGCCTCCAGAAGCGATGCCAAGGTAGTGTCTTATGTGTCCATTTGTTCCGGGACCACGGAAGGAACTGATTACCGAGAGCATCGGATTGCATCGGAGACTGAATCGATCTGGCCGCTCATTGCTCCCGACGCCCATCTTGATCTAAACGATTTATTTACAGGCGAATAGGCACCCGCGCAACCATGAACCCGATGTGTCAATGAGGCAACTGCGCTCGGTTCCGTTCGATGAGGCGCAAAAGAAAGAAGCGGTCGGAATTTCAAAATCCCAACCGCTTCACAGATGTCACATGAAAGCATCCAAGAACCGGATGCGATAAACCCTACTCGGGCTTAGCAACGCGACTTCTTGTTGCGATGGTTACGGACAAGACCGCCGCCAATCAACAGGGTCCACAAAGCCATCGTGGTCGGTTCTGGAACCGGTGCACCTGCTGTCCCGCCAAACGAAATATGGAACGCTGGGTAACTACCTGGAGAGTTCGAGTAGTTGGAAGTGTTGTTCCTGAAAGTGTCGAGCATCGTGAAGCCACTCGATACCGTGTAAAAGCCATTCGTCGTCCCGTCCGCTAGACCTTGAGTCCTTCGAAGCGCGATCCCCATTGGGTCTAGACAAGTGAACACAAAAGAACGACTCTCCGGGAGGTTGGACTTTATCCGGAAAAATTATCCTCGCAACCGTCAGATTCGGAAAAACCCCTATAACCCTCAAAATACCCACAATCCAACAACGGACCCAGTCAGCCTTACGTGTTCACCAAACCCCTTTACGCTCGAATCTTGAAGATTTCGGTTCTTCGAGAATTTTAGTGGCTGGAATTGATTTGGATTGGTTGTTTCAGCACCGTGCTCGTGCTCAGTGAAACGCCCCCCACGCTCGTAATCGAAAGTAGACTACCGTAGTCTTATGTTCGTTCAACTCACGAACTACCTTTCAAGCAGACAAAACAGGTCCCGTTATCAGCATACCCGTTATCAGCATATAGGAGCAGACCTTTTGGTGGCTCGCTTGATTCGACAATGCAGTGTGGTTCGATGTGAGCCGCTTCAAGTGCATCAACGACATCACAATCTACTCCGTTTTCACCGCGTACTGTGCAGCCAAGCCTGCAAGGGACTTGGACTCATCGATCGCACTGTGGGGAACCAGTACATATACCCACGGCTTGCTGCTGACACTGCTGGCGTGCTTGCACCAAAGCGCGGCGGCATGCGCCTTCGCCTTGACCGTGGTGTCTTCTATCTCCTGCTCGGCCTTGGGCTCGCATAAAAAGTAACCGGCCTCTGTCTCGACCACAAAGTCGGGCTCGTAGTTGGCATCCCCCTCATAGTGAAT
The DNA here is from genome assembly GCA_044344575.1 of Pirellula sp. GTDB lineage: Bacteria > Planctomycetota > Planctomycetia > Pirellulales > Pirellulaceae > JBKCUI01. The sequence goes on from JBIJCS010000217.1 coordinate 6,105, forward strand.
TTGAAACGTGTTCTTGCTGGGCTTGACCCACTTGAGAACGGTTGCGTCGTTCTCCAACATCACAGAAAAACGCCGCTCGGTGTCTGAATCGAACTTCTGCACAGGGAACAAACACTTGCCGAACCCACCGAATAACATGGACCGAATGTTCTTCTTCTCGTCTATCGGTATACGGAAAGGTCTCGGGTTCTCGTCGTTTGGTGCATTGAATGCACTCGGGGTCAGGGTCGTGAACCCCCTGCTCACATGCACCTCGTAACTCGGGCTCCCATCGTCAAAATGCTCCTGCATCTGGGCATGAATCAACCGCACATACTGATCGTTGCAGTACAGCAGAACATTTCGAATCTCCTCATCTTCCTTGAGGTACGTTCGTAGCTTGGCTATGAGCTGCCCGGCTAACTTGTAAATCAATGATGCATGTTCGTCATAGCTGATGTCGTCGTAGTCGATCAATCCTCGCACCAAGTAATTCTCAAGCCGCTCTTCTGTGCTCGAAGCAAGACTTACCAGCCGATACTGCTTGTTTTCTCTCAAGGTGTGTATCAAGATGTCGTTGGCTACCGGCTTCTGATTGATATTGCTGGTGTCGAGATCGAAGTCTCGATACCCACAAGTCACCGTACCGGTTGGAACAAGGACAATCCGCGGAATGTCGATAGACAGCTTGACATAGACCTCTGTCGCTTCCCGTACCACCTCTGCTAAACGCTTGTCATCAAGCTTCTCTTCCATCCCCGGAAGCTGCGATTGCGGGACTCGAATGGTTTCCTTGACGCGTTGGACGATCTCGGCACGAATCGCTGGCGATGTCAAATCCGATGACCGAGGCAACCGTTCGAACTCTCGCTTGATAATGTCCAGCGTGGTCTTGGCAACCTCGACCTCCCGCTGGTCATTAAACAACGATGGCTGTGTGATGGACTCAGAACCGGTTCCGGTCTGTCCAGTGATGATCTGCAAGGCCCTCGGAACAACCTCTACCACTTTGGATTTGGTCTCGGGGATGTCTCGGCCAATGACAACGCCCGAAACAAGGATCGAATCTCCTCGGTTAGCCTCATCGACGATCTCTTGAAATTTGTCGTGGGCGACAATGGTCAATCTGTCTACAGCTGCGTTCCCTGTCCTCTTGCCATACGGTAATCGCAGTCCTCGTCCAATCGACTGCTCTACCAAGGTACGAGAGTCGGCTCGGCGAAGCGGGACGATGGTGTAGAGGTTGGTTACGTCCCACCCCTCCTTGAGCATGTTGACGTGGATCACAATCTCCACTGGGTTGGCAGGATCTTCGACAGTCAGCAGTTGCTGTACAACCTCGTCATTTTCCTCACCTGTTTGCTTGGAGTGAACGGTAATCACCTTACCCTTGTAGTCGCCATCAAAGAAGTCCTGCGATTCAAGGATTGCCTGTATGGCATTGGCATGCTCGGTATCCTTGGTAACCACGAGCATGAAAGGTTTGACTCGCTTTACATTGTTCTCGCGAGCGTACACCTCTAGCTGCACCTTAGTCTCTTCGTGCACTCGAACTCCATCCTTGAGCTTGAGCAATTCAAGAGCCTCTTCGTCGTAACTGCTCGCGACAAAGTTTTCTCGTGTCGCGACCGCTGGTTGTTTGATAAAGCCATCCGTCAGGGCGGAAGCTAGCGGGTAA
>JBIJCS010000218.1:0-7752 GCA_044344575.1 Pirellula sp.
CAAGGTAATGTGGGAGTTCGTGAAGGGTTTCCGGACGCTACACTTCGTTGGACCGTGCGTCACCATCTTTGGATCTGCGCGTTTGAAGGAAAACACTCCTGAGTATCAGCAGACATGCGAGATAGCGGGTCGCATTGCTGAGTTGGGGTTTACGATCATGACGGGCGGAGGCCCGGGGATCATGGAGGCGGCGAACCGAGGGGCGAAAGCGGTTGGTGGTCGTAGTGTAGGGGTGAACATTGAATTGCCATTTGAGCAGACTCCGAATCCGTACATGGATCGTTCGGTAGACATCCGTTACTTCTTTGTTCGGAAGGTCTTGCTGTTGAAGTACTCTTATGGATTTGTGATTATGCCGGGTGGTTTTGGGACGCTCGATGAGTTTTTCGAGACGATTACATTGATTCAGACGAAGAAGATTTCCCAGTTTCCGATTGTCGTGATGGATCGGGAGTATCATCAGGAGTTGATGCGATACGTGGACAAGATGATTGAGCGAGGGACGGTATCGCCGAGCGACAAGGAATTATTTTTTTATACAGACTCGATCGACGAAGCGGTAAAGTATTTGCATGAGAACACGATTGACGAGTTCCAATTAACGGTAGAAAAGAAGCGTTGGAAGCCGTTTGGCTGGTTGTTTGAGAAATAATTCATGAGTTCATCAGGCTTTGGTTTTTATAGTGTTTTTCATCCCACTGATTTATCCAAGGCGAGTGATGTTGCTTTCGCGCACGCGTTGAAATTGGCCTTGGTGGCGAAGTCGAAGCTCGACATATTCCATGTGGATCGAACCGATGAAGTTGACTGGGATCAGTTACCGAGTGTTCGCGAGTGGTTGGAGCGGTGGGGAGTGCTGGGAGCCGGCAGTGAGCGCGAGGATGTCAATGCGTTGGGGTTGCATGTGCATAAGGCATTGGTACCTGGAAGAGATCCGTTGGCCGCGAGCACTGAGTATCTTCAGACGCATCGTGCGGATGTGATTGTCTTGGCGATTCATCGCCACGATGGTGCTTTGGCTTGGCTCAACCGCTCGACGGGTGAGCCTATTTCTTCGAATGCTGCTTGGATGAGTCTATTGATACCGCATGGTGTGCAGGGGTTTGTATCTAGAGAGAGCGGAGAAGTGACGCTCAGGCGAATATTGGTTCCCACGGGGCACAAACCGAGGGCGCAGTCGAGTTTGGATGCGGTGGAGGCGATCGTTCGCGGATTGGGTTTATCGCATGTAGAAGTGACCTGGTTGTATGTGGGAGAGGACGGGGATCGACCAATGGTTCGAGTACCGAAGGTCGAGGGGCTAGAGGTGCGGGAAGTGACTCGGGAGGGATCGGTTCCCCAAGCAATTCTGGATGCTTCGGTTGAATTTCAGTCTGATTTGATTGTAATGGCAACAGACGGACCTGATGGGTTTTTGGATGGATTGCGGGGATCGAACACGCAGCGTGTGCTTCGGATGGCGACATGTCCTGTGGCGGTGGTTCCCGAGAGAAGACAGTTGCGACTTTAAGAGGCTCCCAGCGATGGGAGGAACGCCATGACCAAGGCCACTCCCGACGAAGATCGTTTGTCCTTGAAAGGTGGCAAGGGCAAGCGGAAGGTTGAAGAATCGCTAGTCGTTCGGTCGGTGAAAGATGGGGATATCTCCCCTGCTTTGGATGCGAGCGGGATTGCTTCGCATGAGATTGCCGAATCGACATTAGCGGCGCAAGAGGCGAAGGTGCATGCGGTGCGGGACATTGTGCGAGCGGCACCGGGCAGTGACTTGCAAACGTTGACAAAGGTTTTGCAGGCGGTCATGGAGGGGGCTTCTGCGGATGATGCAGCGGTATTGCGTAAGGCGTTGTCGGTGGGTGAGGAGTTGAATTTACCGACTTCGTTGAGTCCTGATGATGAGTTGGCAGCGGAATGGAAATTGGGTGGGTATCCTTACCGCAATTTGATGTTGCGCAGAACATATGAGAAGCAGAAGTATCATCTGCAGGTGGAGTTGCTCAAGCTGCAGGCTTGGGTGAAGGGGACAGGTCAGAAGGTTGTGATCTTATTTGAGGGGAGGGATGCGGCTGGTAAGGGGGGAGCGATCAAGCGATTCATGGAGCATTTGAATCCTCGCGGTGCTCGCGTGGTAGCTTTGGAAAAGCCTAGTGAAGTCGAGAAGGGGCAGTGGTACTTTCAGCGATACGTTCAGCATTTGCCGACAGCGGGCGAGATCGTCCTGTTTGATCGTTCGTGGTACAACCGAGCGGGGGTGGAGCGGGTGATGGGGTTTTGCAAGGAGGATGAGTATCATGAGTTTATGCGGCAGACGCCTGAGTTTGAGCGGAACCTCGTGCGCAGTGGCGTTCACTTGATCAAGTTTTGGTTTTCAGTATCACGAGAAGAGCAACGTCGACGGTTCAAAGAGAGGAAGAGCCATCCTCTGAAGCAGTGGAAGTTATCGCCGATCGATTTGGCTTCGCTAGACAAGTGGGAGGAATACACGAGAGCGAAGGAGGCGATGTTTTATTACACGGATACGACGGACGCGCCTTGGACGGTGATCAAGTCGGACTGTAAGAAGCGAGCACGTCTCAATGCGATGCGTTATGTGTTATTGAAGTTACCGTATGCGGGCCGCGATGTTGCAAGGATTGGAAGTTTGGACCCACTATTGGTGGGGCGAGCGAATGTCGTGTTTGAGAAGGGCGAAAATGTAGCGGATGGAATTGTAGCTCCATTGGTAGGCTCGAATATAAAGGGGTAAGGAAGTAGGAAGAATGATGCCCATTCCAATGCGAGTGATATTGTTTTTAGTGTTGGCTCCAGCATGGGGACTGATCGCAGAGTTTGCGATGGGTTTGGTGGGAAACCGGTTGCATGGTCAGGATGTTCCAAGGGGGGCAGCGAGGTTTGTCGATGTGAGCGGATCGCTAGGTATGCAGCTTGCCTCGTCTTCTGCGTGCTGGGCTGATTTCAACAACGATGGTTGGAGTGATTTAGCGGCGGGTGGGGTGGTTTGGAAAAACGAAAAGGGTGAGCGATTTTCCAAGTTGTCTGAGGGGTTTGGAGAGGTTGTTGCCAGTGACTATGACAATGATGGTTGGTGCGATATTTTTTCTTACTCGCAACTGAAGCTGTATCGGAATATTCAAGGGGCTACTTTTGAGGCGGTTGCAATGCCGGAGTTGCCGAAGACGGTCAGCTTGGGGGCTTGTTGGGGCGACTGGGATCGCGATAGTCGGTTAGATTTATTTGTCGGTGGCTATGAGGATTGGGATGCGGGGATCACATATCCTAGTTTCGTGTTGATGCAGCGTGAGGGTGGACGTTTCGAGTTAGGGATGAGTGATGTTCGATATCGAGCGCGTGGCGTGAGCGCTTGCGACTATGACCGCGATGGGGATTTGGATATTTACGTATCGAACTATCGGCTGCAGCCGAATGTTTTATGGATGAATCATGGGCAGGCTGATTTTTCGGACATTGCGGCCCAAGCGGGTGCAGTAGGTACATCGGAGGGATTTGCTGGAGGTCATTCGATTGGGGCTTGTTGGGGAGACTTTGATGCGGATGGTCAGATCGATTTGTTTGTGGGTAATTTTGCGCATGTTGACGGAAGGGGTGATCAGCCCAAGTCACGATTTTTGAGAAATACGGCGGAGGGTTCGCCAGTACGATTTGAAGATAGGGGGATCTGCGGAGTGTTTTATCAGGAGTCGTATGCGAGTCCTTCGGCTGGTGACGTGGATAATGACGGGGATCTCGATTTGTTTTTCACGACGGTTTACGAGTCGGCTTCATTCGGTGTGAGGAATGAGCCGACCTTTTTCGAGCAACGTGGCGTGTGGGATTTTATCAACAGCAATGCAATTGCTGGGCTCGGCGGCTTAGGAGCGACGTATCAAGCAGCTTGGGCTGACTACGATCGTGATGGAGATTTGGATTTAGTCACAGCGGGGAAATTGTTTCGCAACGAAGGCCAAGGTCTAGGTCATTGGTTGTCGGTGCAGTTGTTCGGGGACGGAGAGAACGTATCGCGGACAGCGGTTGGAACGCAGGTTCGGGTGCGTGTTGGGGATCGGGTGTGGGTTCGTCAGGTGGAGGCTGGGACCGGCCAAGGGAATCAAAACGACTTGGTACTCCATTTTGGGCTCGGTGGTAGTTCTGGGGCGGTGGAGATCGAAATCGATTGGCCGGATGGAAAACGTCAGCGGGTTAAGAAGCTTGGAGTGGACCAGTTGCATCGTATTGAACGCAAGGTCTTGGACGAAGGCTGATGCGATCCTGTGTTTTACTGGGAAGCGAGACTCTTTGGATCTAGTAGGTGATCTATTTTCGCGGCGAGGATGAAGTCGTTATCGCTCAGACCGCCGATTGCATGAGTGGTCAGCTCGATTCGCAGGTGTCGGTAGCCAGTTAGGTGCAGGTCGGGGTGGTGAGCTTCGGATTCTGCGAGGTCTCCAATTTGCACAACTGCCTTCATCATGTCCGCGAAGTTTTTAAACTTGATGGAACGGGACATCCATTTTCCGTCTTCGGTGATATTCCAGAGGGGAGTCGCATTCCCAAGCGATCTAGCTTGTTCGAGGCTACAGGCGGGAACACCACCTTCGCAAGGAAGGCATTTCTTTTGACGGAGTTCGAGAGGAGTTGTGTTCATGGGTTATCAGGGAGAATTGTAAGGGATTGCCGGGAGTCGGTGATTGATTACGGAACTTGGATGGGTGAAAATCTACTACAGGTTTGAGCGATTTGCTTTTGAGTTACTTAAGGGAGTTTGGGTAGTTATGGTTCATTATTCCTCTCGACGTCGTTTTCTCAAGGATCTGTCGGTCGGTGCGGCAGGAGTGGCTGCGGTAGGAAGTATAGGCAAGGCATGTGCATCGCCATTGATTCATCGAAGTACGGACACGATGGTTGGTACCGGGGATTATCAATACCGAGTGAACCATCAGTTTTTGGCGTTGCCTTCTGAGTATACGTGGCAGACAACCCACAATGTTGCCGTGGACTCGATGAATCGGATTTACGTCATCCACGAGGGGCGGGAGGATTTGAAAGATCACCCTTCGATTTTTGTGTTTGACGATCAAGGGAAGTTCATCAAGGCGTTTGGCAATCAGTATCAGGGAGGTGGGCACGGCATAGAGGTTCGTCGTGAGGGAAGCGAAGAATTTCTTTACGTGGCGGCGTATCAGCAGGTCAAGGCTTTTTCCAAGTTGACTTTGGATGGCAAAGAGATTTGGACCAAGAAGGCTCCGAAGGAGTCGAAGGTTTACAACGAAGAGGAGTATACGGATCCGAAGAAGGTTTGGGGGCGCGATCGATTCATGCCGACGAATTTCGCCTTTTTGCCAACGGGTGGATTTCTGTTAGCGGATGGATACGGGGCCTTTTACATCCATCGCTACGATGACAACGGAAACTGGGTGAGTTCCTTTGGTGGTGCTGGAGAGGGTAAGGGGACTTTCAATACACCGCATGGACTTTGGATTGACGACAGAGATACATCGAATCCGAAGATTGTGGTTACAGATCGAGCGCACAACACGCTTCAGATTTTTGATCTTGCCGGGAAGTACTTAGAAACGATTACCGGCTTTGGGTTACCGGCAAACATTGATTCTAGAGGTGATTTACTGTTGGTACCCGAATTGGGGTCACGCGTATCTCTATTGGATCGCCAATACAAGGTTTTAGCGCATCTTGGTAGCGACACTGAGCGAGTCCAGCAGACGAAGGGAGTGCGAGAGGATGAAAAACTGTGGTTAGATGGTAAGTTCGTCCATCCGCACGATGCTTGTTTCGACCGCAATGGGGATATCTTGGTCGCGGAATGGGTTCGCTCAGGGCGTGTCACGAAGCTCACGCGGGTGCGATAAGACGATGGAGGAAAACGTACGCGTACCGGTTTCTCAGGGAGTTGGATTTCTTTCTCAGTGGGAGCGGATTGCATTTGACGTAGGGTTGCACATCGTCTTGATGGTCGCAGCACTGAGTCCGTTGCTGTTGCTTTATCTGAAACGCAAGTCGGCTACAGGTTGGTTAGACTTGTTATTGCTGATTGGCTTTGGCATTCTTTTGATGACTGGGCTTAGTGCGGCTGTTGAGTATTTGCCTAGCCATGCGATTCCCTTTTTGCGAGGGTACGCATTGTTGAGTCTGATTGTATTGGTGCTTTCTTCGTTTGTTGTATTGTTGCGGATGAAGACAGCGACGTGGGGAGCATTTGCATGGAGGATCATCGGTGCACTACTTTTATTGGGATTGATCATCGGACTATGTTTACCTGCGGTTCCTTCAGCAAGAGAGGCAGCCAAGCGGATGGCTTGTGCAAGTTCGTTAAAACTTTTGGCGTTGCTGTTGATGCCAGAGAGATCGGCGAGCACGGATTGGAGGGATGATACAAAAAGTAATGCCAATGTGGAGGATGGTGGGCCGAATGTCAGTTGGCGAGTGAAGCTCTTATCGCGGTTGGGTCGAGAGGACTTGGTCGAAAAGTATCGCTATTCGGAGCCATGGGATAGTCAAGGGAACTGGGGTGTGGCTCAAGAGAAGGTCAGTGCTTATGTGTGTCCTAGTGAGCCTGAGTTAGTTAGTCCGAAGGGTGGCAGATATACATCTTATGCGATGTTGACGAATAGCGATAAGAGGGAGGCGAATACGAGGAGGGTGAAATGGAAGTGGGGGACGGTTTCGGATAGCAATCGTATTCTTTTGGTGGAGTCGTGTGGAGCGAATATTCTCTGGACCGAACCTAGAGATGTCGATTTGGATGCAGCGGAGTGGCGAGTGGGGAATAACAGGGAAGAGGGCCGTGAGCCTTGGAAGTCCAAGGGAGTTGCTTCTTCATACCATGGAACAGGGGCTCAGGTTGTGATGGGGGATGGATCCATACGCTACATCCCGAACCGTATTGATCCGGGTGCTTTGGAGTATTTGATCAGGGGCGTATCCTTCGAGTACGACGAAGAGAAATAATTAGAAATGTGCACGGAATCGTTGTGAGTATGGCGAGGAGTAAAGCGAGTGCGGCTTCACGGTTTTTGGTACCGTAGTGCAAGAGATCGAACATGCGCATCGCGATCGTAGTGACGCCTGGTGGTTGAACGAGGAGGTAGCTCGATAGATCACCGAAGGCAAGTGTGAAGCTGACGAAGAGGGTTGCAAGAATTGGTCTTAGCATCCATGCTCCCCATAATTTGGCTTTCCATTTTAGGGGCAACAGCAGTTCAGAGGCGTGGAGTTCGCGGTAGTGACTGCGGTACTGAGAAGCTGCAATCCAGAGGATTCCAAAGGAAATTGGCAGGGTTCGGAATTGCAGTGCTAGGATGGGTGGGAGAAGAGTTTGGTCGTATAGCCACGCGAGGGGTTGAGGTAGGAGATGGAGCATGGATTGAGCGACAGCAAGATTGATCAAGGGGCCCGGTGTTGCGAGCATGCAAGCGAGGATGAAGGTGATGGAGATCGTAAGGATGGGTGCATGTCTCGGAGGGGTGGGGAAGCAGCATCGAAGTGCAAGTAAAGCGAGTGTTAAGCTAAGTAGCGAGGTCCAGCAGCAAAGTTGCACACTCCATGTGAGTTCCTTGTGAAAGTCTTGGACATGCCAAAGGGCATTGAGGGTTTCGAGTGCAGACCAAGATCGCGAGGGGGCGTTGTCGACGAGGGTGGAGACCCAGCCTAGACGGGAGAGTAGGTTACACCAGGGGAGGATAGCGACGAGGGAGACCAGAAGCCAAGTTGCAATGGTGGCAACAAGAAATGCAGGAGGAG
>JBIJCS010000219.1:0-7742 GCA_044344575.1 Pirellula sp.
CGTCCTTGGTCGGGCCAATTGCGGAGAGGATTGCGTCGAGGGGTGCGAGGCAGCCGTGGATATCACCGATAGCGATCTTTCGAGGCATTCGTAACAATCTCTAAGAGTAAAAGGGCTGGGTGATGGTAGTGTAGGGGGTGGATCGAGTATTTATAGGGGCTTCAAGATATGGAAAACCTTCATCCGGCTCAATGGCCGATCGAACGGCTGGAGCAAGAATGCCGTTGGGAGTTTGGGCGTGGGAGCGGTCCTGGGGGGCAGCATCGCAACAAGGTGGAGACGTTAGCGCGAGTGGAGCATGTTCCTAGTGGGATTCGGGCGGCGGCCGGTGAGGAGCGATCGCAGGGGAAGAATCGAGTGGTGGCGATGCAGCGTTTGCGATGTGAGTTAGCGGTGCAGATGCGAGAGGTTCGAAGTCGGGGTGGGAGGTGGTCTGAATACTGTCGTGGTGGGAAGATTCGAGTATCGCAGAGCAATGAAGAATACCCTGGGTTGTTAGCGGAGGCGATTGGAGTGATTGTAGAGTTTGGAGGGGATTTAACGGCTGCGGCCCAAGAGTTGGGGACGTCGGCGACGCAGTTGGTCAAATTTTTAGCGAGTTATCCGCCGGCCCTGGAGTGGTTGAATGCCGAGCGGCAGAAGGCGGGTTTGGCGCCTCGGATCCCGCGTTAGAGGGAAGTCCCATCGAGGAATGAGACTGGGAAAAACGCTGGTCGGTGAGTATGCTTACGGGTGTTTGGCACTTTGCGGCGCAGCTTCACTGTGGTTTGTGTGCATGTTTGTGCGTATAGCTGAGGTGTTCGGACGACAGGGTACAGTTGGGCGGAAGGCCCAGGATTCTCGTACTACCAATATAAAGGTTTGGTTTGGAAGATATGGATTCAATTGAAAAGAAGTTGGAGTCGCTTGGGTGGGTATTGCCACCGGCACCGAAACCTGTGGGGCTTTACAAGCCTGTGGTTTTGGTGGGCAATTTGGCTTATGTTTCTGGGCATGGGCCATTGAAAGAAGATGGATCGTTGATGTTAGGTCGGGTTGGGGAGGATTTGGATGTTGCGGGTGGTCAAGCCGCTGCGCGTCAGACGGCATTAGCGATGCTTGCGACTCTCAGGAGTCAGTTAGGGAGTTTGGATCGGGTGGTTCGCATTGTCAAAACCTTGGGGTTGGTACGATGCACGGATGATTTCGGTCAGAGTCCCTTGGTGATCAACGGATTCAGTCAGGTGTTTGTCGATTTGCTTGGCAGCGATGCAGGTGTTGGTGCACGCAGTGCGTTGGGAACGAATTCGTTGCCGAACGGGATGGCGGTAGAAGTCGAAGCGATTTTCGAAGTCAGGCTTGCTAGATGAGTGAACGTCAAACGCTGACATTTTTGTCCAGGACGTTGGAGCGGGCTGGACTGCAACCGAAGACGAAGTACGGTCAGAATTTTTTGATCGACTTGAATCTGCTTAATATTCTTATCGACGGCGCAGAGTTAACGCAGCGGGATGTCGTTTTGGAGATTGGCACTGGCCTTGGGTCATTGACCAAGACCATGGCGATGAAGGCCGGTGCGATCGTAACGGTGGAAGTGGATCGGGACTTGCAGGCGTTGGCGACGAAGGAGCTCAAGCCATATCCGAATGTGCGGTTGCTATCGTGTGATGCGTTGCGAAACAAAAATCATTTGCGAGCCGAGGTGCTTGATTCGGTGCGAGAGGGGCTTCGTCGGATTGAGGGTTCGAAGTTCAAGTTAGTAGCGAATTTGCCCTACAATGTTGCGACTCCGATTTTGAGCAATTTGATGACGGAGACTCCGTTGGTTGAGCGGATGGTGGTAACGATTCAGAAGGAGTTGGGTGAGCGGATCATCGCAAGTCCTTCGTGCAAGGACTATTCTGCGTTATCGGTTTGGATGCAAGCGTTGGGTGATTGTGAAATCTTGCGGATTCTCCCGCCGTCGGTATTCTGGCCGCGTCCCAAGGTAGATTCAGCGATCATACGGGTGATTCCGAATGCACAGAAGCGGTCGCGGATTGTGGATTTGGAGTTCTTTCATACGCGTTTGCGAGCGATGTTTTTTCATCGCCGGAAGTTCTTGCGGAGTGAGGTATTCACCACGATGAAGGATTTGCTCACCAAGCCGCAGGTGGATGAAATTTTGGATTCGCAGAATCTGGAACCCAATCTTCGCGCGGAGAATTTGACGGTCGAGCAGATGATCGATCTGCTGGAGGCTTGTCGGCAGAAGGGTTTAGAGAACAAGTCTTGATTGGATTGGGCGGATGCGGCATGGTTTACAACCGTTAGATCAAGGGCCGGACATGCGGAAGGAGACTTGGCGTTTGTTATTGGCCGAGTCGGTGATTTGTGCAACGGCTTTGATGTTTCCTTTTCCAGCGGTCAGGCCGACGGGTGCGGTGATGACGATGGGAAGTAGTTTGGATTCATTGGGGCCGAGTTCTGGTTCGGTATCGCTCCATCGCACGGTTGCTTGGGTAGGTTCCAGCATTTCGATGGTGTATTTTTCGGGTTCCTTGGTTCGATTGGTCAGGCGGACGCGGAAGTTGTTCTGGACGGTACGAGAAGCGAGAACGGTGTAGGGTACACCTGGGCTGGGGATGACTTTGGCGTCAAAGGAGAACTTGGTCGAGAGCATGACCAGGAAGAGGGTGGAGGTTGTCAGGATCAGGAGTGGATAGATCAGGGTGCGAGCGCGTAGCCAGGAGTGAGGTTTTCCTTCGAGGGCGTCTTGGCTGCTGTATCGGATGAGTCCTTCAGGTTTTTTGATACGGCGCATGACATCGTCGCAAGCGTCGATGCATTGGGTGCAATGGATGCATTCCATTTGCAATCCGTTGCGGATATCGATACCGGTGGGGCATACGGCGGTACAGTGTCCGCAATCGATGCAGTCCCCTTGGGGTGCTGCGGTACTTTTGCCTTTGTGTCTTGGTTCACCTCGGTGAATGTCGTAGGTAACGATGAGGCTTTTGCGATCGAGCATGACGGATTGGAAGCGACCGTACGGGCAAGCGACCATGCAGAGTTGTTCTCGGAAGAACATGAAGTTGTACATTAGTCCTAGGGTTGCAGCGGCCATGACGCCGAAGGCCATGGGATGTTGTGCCGGGGTGAGTCTCATCCATTGGGCCAAGCGATCGGTGCCGACGAAGTAGCTAAGGAATGTATGAGCGAGAAATAGGCTGCAGGCGAGATAGACGAGGAAGCGTGCGATTTGAAGAATTGAGTTCAGAGATTTCTTTGGTTTTCCGCCTTTGCCACTGGTTCCTGAGAAGATTCGATCGATGGGACGGAAAAGGAATTCGAGGTAGACGGTTTGTGGGCAGCCCCAGCCGCACCAGAGTCGTCCTCCGATTGCGGTGATGAACATGATCGTAAAGAAGACCGAGAGCATCAGGAGCAGCAGTAGGTCAGTATCGGTGGGATAGAAGGTGTGTCCGAAGAAGGTGAATTCGCGAGCGACGATATCGATGAGGACAATTGGTTTGCCGTTGATGCGAAGGTGTGGCAATGTGACGAAGAAGGCGATGAGGGCGTAGGCGAGGAGTCGTCGGCGTTGCCAATATTTCCCTTTGGCGAGGGCTGGATTGAGCCAACGGCGTTTGCCATCTCCTTGGAGGGTAGGCAGCACCATTTCATCGGCGGGGAGCAGAGGGCTGTGGAGATCCACTGTGGGTAAGGAGCGATTTGCTGGGGGCGTTTCGCGGTTTGTATTGCCAGACATCGTGTGATCGTGTGGGGAAGTGGGTGTGGTGCACTAGACCCTTTTATCATCGGACGTTAGCGAACCATGGGCAAGGAACGGTTGGGTGGAATCGGGCGAAACGGGCTGTTTCATTCTGTCGCAGTGGGCATCGCTTGGACGCTTTGTCCTTTTTTGAATTGCAGCGAGGAGCGGTCCGTGCGAGAGAAGAGGATTGCGACCGAGTTTTCTTGTTTTTCGATGCGATCTAAGAAGATGCGATGGGCAAGATGGAGTTGTTCGTTGGGTTCCATGGAAGGGGGAGGGATGAGTTCGAAGTGGATCCACAGCCATCCTCGTTCGTTTTCCATTCCAATCCATTGCAATTGCGAAAGGTTTGTGTTGGTTGAGGCTTCTATGGATGGCCGCGTAAGCGGGATTTGCTTGATCCGTTCGTTGGCTTCTGCTGGGGTGATGGATTTCGGTAGCGGGATCAGGAAGAACTGGTGTGAGAGGAAGTTGGTCGCGAGTTCTTGGAAGTCTTGTTGTTCTTGGCTCACGGTTTTTCCGTGAATGGCTTGGAGGGCTTGTTCGAGATCATGGGGGTGCATTCGCAGGGAGACTTCCCAGTGTTTCTCGGAGGGGTTCCATTGCATTTGTCCGATGCAAACGTGGAACGGGTGCATTGCGGACGCGTGAGAATCCGAGGAGACCCAAGCGAGAGCAACCGAGCAAAGGAGGAGCAAGCAGAACACAGAGGGGCGGTTATTCATCGCGTGGGTTGGCTTGTGTTAGTTGGAGGCGTTTTTTGGGTTTGTCCTTTTTGTCGTTTTTGTTTTTCTTGTTAGGCTTTGTTTCGGTTTCATTTTTCTTTTCGGCTTCATATTTCTTTTCAGATTGTTGTTCAGGCTTCGTGTTCTTTTCGGATTCTTTAGTTTCTTGAGCTTTAGCTTCTTGCGCTTTGGCCTCTTGCGCTCGTTTTGCTTCTTGATCTCGTTTGGCTTTTGCCATGGGGTTATCTTCTGGTCCTGGGGTGCGTCGTTGGGATTTGAAGAGTTGAAAGCGTGTTGGTTCGAGGGTGGGTGGGAAGGAGTTGTTATCGCGGTTAACGTCAGCGATTTCTCGGTAGGGGTCTAGTTCGAATTTGACGATCGGTTGATCGGTGATAACGAAGGTATCGCAGAGGTTTGAATCAACTCTCCAGATTTCGGCAGGGAGTCGGATTTCTCGAGTGGAGCCATCTTCGAGAGTTAGCAGTACGATCACGGGCATGACTAAACCGCCGACGTTGCGGAATTGGAGTCGGTAGAAACGGTCGGTGGATGCGAGGAGGGCTTTGTCTTTTTCAGACAGTTCGCTCATCGCTTTGTCGTACGCTTTGCGTTGTTCGTCGGTGACGGCGGCAGGATCGTATTCGTTGTAGAAGTCCTTGAGTTCGGGGAATTGGTCAGCGCGTTTCGGGAGGTCGCGATTGCGTTGTTGCGAGAGGCTGGGCAGTTTTGCGTCTTTTTTGGCTTTATTGTCTGCTGCGATTTGATCGGGGGTACGTTGATCGACGAGGAAGGCATCGATTTTCTCGAGAGCGATATCGCAATGATCGGTGGTATAGAACCAACCTCTCCAGAACCAGTCCAGGTCGCGTCCTGATGCGTCTTCCATGGTGCGGAAAAAGTCGGCGGGCATTGGGCGTTTGAATTTCCAGCGTTGGGCGTATTCTTTGAACGCAAAGTCGAAGAGTTCGCGGCCGAGGACTGTTTCTCGAAGGATGTTCAGAGCGGTTGCGGGTTTGCTGTACGCATTGGGACCGAACTGCATGATGGAGTCGCTGTTTGTCATGATTGGGACTTGGCTGGTGCTGAGCATGTAGGGAACGATGAGTTCGGGTTCACCGCGTTGGGAGGGATAGTCTTGTTCCCATTCTTGTTCTGCGAGGTATTGCAAGAAGGTGTTGAGGCCTTCGTCCATCCAAGACCATTGTCGTTCGTCGCTATTGACGATCATGGGGAAGTAGTTGTGACCTACTTCGTGGATGATGACGGTGATCAGTGCGTACTTCGTCGCAGCTGAGTAGGTACCATCTTCTCTGGGTCGGGGTCCATTGAAGCAGATCATGGGGTATTCCATCCCGCCGACGGGGCCATTGACGCTGATGGCGATTGGGTAGGGGTAATCGAAGGTGTAGCGGCTGTAGACGTTGAGTGTGTGGATGATGGAGTGTGTTGAATATTTGCTCCAGAGCGGTTCCCCTTCGTTTGGATAGTAGCTCATGGCCATCACGGGGTTGTCGTTTACGTTATGTCCTTGAGCGTCCCATATGAATTTTCGGCTTGATGCGAACGCGAAATCGCGGACGGCTTCGGCTCGGAAGATCCAGGTTTTGGTTTCGTCTGATTTGGTTTTTTCGTTTTCTTTGGCTTCGTCGGGGGTGACGATAAAGACGGGGCGGTCTGCAGTGCGGGCGGATTCGAGTCGTTCGCGTTGGGCTTGCGAGAGGACTTCGTTGGGGTTTTGTAGTACGCCGGTTGAAGCGACGATATGGTCAGCAGGTGCGGTGATGCGAACGAGGTAATCACCGAATTCGAGGGTGAATTCGCCTTGGCCTAGATACTGCTTGTGTTGCCATCCGGTTACATCGGTGAATGCAGCTAGACGGGGGAACCACTGAGCGATTTCGTAGATAGCGTTGCCGTCTTTTTCAAAGAACTCGTAGCCAGTTCGTCCGCCGACAAATTTGGAGTTGTTGATTGCGTAGGACCATTTGATTTTCAGTGAGAATTCTTGGCCACTGAGCAATGGGGATTGGAGGTCGATCCGCATCATGGTATCGACGGTGAATGTCTTGAGTGGGTGCCCAAGGCCGTCTGTGACGGCTTCGATTTTGCATCCACCATCGAAGGACTTTCGTTCGTAGATGGCTTCGAGTTCTGCGGTAGGGACGCGACCGGAAAGTCCGCGGGAGGGTCGGGTACGGTTTGCGTCGGAGTTGGGGGCAAAGATATTGGGATCGAGTTGGACCCAAAGGTATTTTAGGGTGTGTGGGGAGTTGTTTTTGTATCGAATGGTTTCGGAGCCGACGATTCGGTTTTGTTTTTCGTCGAGGGTTACATCGATGGTGTAGTCGACCGTTTGTTGCCAATAGTCCGGACCGGGCTGACCGTCTGCAGCGCGGTAGCTATTGGGGGTTGGGAGGATTTCTTCGAGTTGGCGAAATTTGTCTTCTTGACCGTATTTACGGTTTGGGAATGGCTGCGCGAAGAGGGGAGCGTTTAGGGATAGGAAGAGTGTCAGCAGGATGGCTTGGATGAGGTTCACTGGTAGCGTAGATTGCTGTTGACGGAAAGAATGATTCGATGGCATCGGAGTTGGGTTATTGGGTCCGGGGAGATGTGTTCTGAGTTACAAATGGAAAGGGTTCGGGAAGCTCGGTCGCTTGAACTTCGTACCAGTGTGATTGCTCGGGGGGAATTCTCCAAGATGTTCAGGGCTGGAATTGGTTTGGAAATTGGGAGTGAATCGATTGTAAGGGCCTTACAAATTGCCTGAGGGCTAAAAAGCGTGTGATTGATTTTTTGGGCGAATAGGGTGGTGCAAAAGAAGAGAATTCGGAACCGATTTGCTTGCTTTGTATTTGTTTGGGGGCATAGTTGAGTATCGAACGCACACGATGGGGTAGCGTACCCGCCGGGAGTAGAGCCTGGTGAAAGTGGCTAAACGTTGTCACGCTCACAGGGTTTTCGACTGCCCCACGGTGTTTCGATGATGATGCTTTTTTGAAATGGATCCGGGCTTGGCCCGGATTTTTTTTTGTCGGTTGGTAATTGGGGGTGTGGGGCACGGGCCGCAGGCCCATGCTGTAGCATGGGCCTCAGGCCCGTGCTACGGGTGGTGTTGGGTGGTGTTGGGGATGGGGTGCAGTGCGAGGGTATGGGTGGGGGGGCCACGGGCCGCAGGCTCATGCTGTAGCATGGGCCTCAGGCCCGTGCTACGGGTGGTGTTGGGTGATGTGGGGTGTGGGGTGGCGGTGTGCGGTGTGGTGTGGGGGGATGGGCTTATG
>JBIJCS010000012.1:0-24722 GCA_044344575.1 Pirellula sp.
CAATTCTTTGGCAATCTTCTTTCGATTCGCTTTGTCTCGATAGTCTGCACCGAACTCCAGTTGAATAGCATCGACCCCCTCGGGACGATGACTGCCATGCGTCTGCACGATGTATCCTCCCGTGAATCCAGATTGCTCCTTGCCATCCGCAGGGTAGGGATGAACTTGCCAACCCAGCTCATGCAACATTCCAAAGAAACTCTCTTCCCCGGAATGAGATTGTTCGCCAAAACGCTCGCGAAGACGTGTCACGGTCTTTCCGTTACCTGTGCCTCGGTATACTGTTGACTTACTGGTACCTTGACCATGAATATCAAGGAGCAACCCAGAGCGATACTCCGTTAGTATTTCTCTGCTAAAAGTCCCCAAAAAACCGTGATATCGCTGATAGACAGGAGCTGCATCGGGATCCTCGTAAGCGATCTCAGGGGGACGATTCGGATCTAAGTACTTACGGTGTACCTTGCTTAGTACCATGTACGGTCGCTTACCCATGCGTTGCTCAATTGCGTCCGCTAACTCACTAGCAAGCTCCGTGGTTCCTCCGTCACGGCCTATGAAAAACCCAGAAGGCCCTTCTTTCATCCCTGTTCCCCGCCTTGGAGGGACTCCCTGGATCTGTAACGTTCCTCCGTGAGGTGCTGAAAGAATGATCGGTAATTCGCCCCGGCGAACTTCGACGAGCACCTCGAGATCCGCAACAGCCTCCCCCGCTGCCCTCTTCTCCGCAACTCCCGTAACTCGCTCTGCTTCATCTGGCTTGAGCTCGGTAGCGGTTGCATTGCGTTCGGTACCATCTTGCGCTGCCACCTGATTTAGATCCCAAATCCAAGGCAGAAGCCATAGAGCGAGCAAACGGAACCCAGAAAATGAGCGTCTCATGAATACACCTCTGAGTGGCCTATTGATTGGACTTCGTTTCTGTACGATCTACAACGGACTGTGATAACGGAGGGTACTTTATAGCGTTCTTTTTTGTCTTCAATGCCATCGCTTGCACAAGATCGATCTGAAGAACGCTCGCAAGTCGCAACAGATAAGACAACACATCAGCTAACTCTTCAGCCACCGGTGAATCCGCTGCTTGCCTTTCCATTCCGGCTTGGCCGTCTACCCATTGAAACAACTCCATAATCTCTGCCGCTTCGATCGCGACCGACATGGCAAGGTTTTTCGGGGTGTGGAATCTTTCCCAGTCCCGATCCTCCGCAAACCGATCAACCCACTTTTGCAATTCTGCAATGGTCGTGTCCGCCGCACAGGGAGATGAGGCAAGCTGCGCTGTGTTTTCTGGCTCCAACGAACTCATGATGGTTGGGTTGAGCCCCCGTAAACCGAATCAGGCCAAGTCAAGTCGTTATTCTCAGGCCGCCCCTCAATGTAGTACCAGTTGTGAATAGGTTTTAAAACCTCCATCACCCCGGAGATCAAACAATCATCGATCGGTTCGTCGAGCCACTCAAGCCACTGAGTTACTTCCTCTGGAATAGCACTACCAATCAAGCAACTTGCGAATGCCGGGTTATTAACAGAGAATTGAAGAGCGAGCTTTTCAATTCTTGCGCCGCGATCCTTGCACCATTGGGAGGCTTTGGCCGCCACTTCCCGCACTTCTTTGGGTGCTTTGTGCCAAGGTGGCAATGGTAGATCGGTCAGCAATCGAGCTGAAAAAGGAGCCGCGTTGATCACTCCCACGCCATGCATTTCAGCAAGTGGTAGCCACTGTAATGCCATGTCATTCTGAAGCGTGTAATGGTTGTATGTGATCACGCAATCCAACAAACCGGTTGGAATAACCCGCTGAAAGTTCTTCATCGGATACCCGCTGATCCCAATCGCTCGAACCTTCCCTTTCTCGACTTGCTTTTTTAGTGCTGGTAGAGTTTCGTCGATGACTTGCTGTACATCCCCGTACTCGATGTCATGCACAAAAACCAAATCGATCATGTCCAATCGCATCCGCTCAAGCGACACGTCGATACTTTCAGCGACTCGTTTTGCGGAAAAGTCGAAGTGACGTGGAGCGTAGCGTCCAAGTTTGGTGCTCACTACCAACGACTCACGAGGGTACTTAGGTAGGACCTGCCCAAGGAGCACTTCGCTCATACCACGACCGTAATACGCGGCAGTATCGATGTATCCAATCCCCGAATCAATCGCGGTTCTTACAGCACGAAGCGATTGATCGATGTCGAACTGACCGAATTCCGCACCGATCGAGGATGCACCAAAGCCGAGCTTGGTCAATTCGATTCCAGTGCGACCTAAAGGACGGGTTTCCATAGACTATCCTTCGCCCGGATTATTCTGCAAGCTTTCGAAGCACTGTTGGCAAGATTCCGCCGTTGCGGTAGTAATCGATTTCCACGGGCGTATCGATGCGCACCAATGCCTTGAACTTCGTTTTGGTGCCATCTGGTTTGCTGGCGACGACTTCAATTTCACTTCGCGGAGTCAACGAGTCGTTCAAGCCAGGGAAATCGAACGTTTCTTCGCCGGTAAGCCCCAAGCTAGAAACATTTTGGCCGTGGAGGAACTGCAAAGGCAAGACTCCCATACCAACCAAATTACTTCGGTGAATCCGTTCGTAGGAGACCGCAATGACCGCTTTGACCCCAAGCAACAAAGTTCCTTTCGCAGCCCAATCTCGCGAAGATCCCGTGCCGTATTCCGCTCCTGCAAGGACCACCAACGGAGTCTTGTTCGCTTGGTATTTCATCGATGCGTCGTAGATACTCATCGTTTCCCCAGTCGGAAGGTACTTCGTTACCCCACCTTCAACTCCAGGCACCATTGCATTGCGAATTCGAATGTTCGCAAAAGTACCGCGCACCATCACTCGGTCATTTCCGCGTCGAGCCCCATAACTGTTGAAGTCAGCAGGTTGTACACCGTTCTCAACAAGGAATTTCCCAGCAGGACCGGACTTGGCAATCGATCCTGCAGGAGAGATGTGGTCCGTCGTCACGGAATCTCCCAAAACAGCCAAAGCCTTTGCACCGGCGATTGGCTGGATGGTCCCAACGGACTTCGTAATCCCTTCGAGGAAAGGTGGACGTTGGATATACGTGCTCTTTGCATTCCAAGCGTACTGGTCACCGGGTGTGATCGGGATAGCATTCCAAGCCTCATTAGCTGTAAACGCGCCCGAGTATTGCTTGAGAAACATCTCTGGCAAGACGGAGGACTCAACAGCGTTATGGACTTCTTCCGCCGTCGGCCATATCTCTCTAAAGTAAACTGGCTTGCCGGCCCCGTCGTGGCCAATCGGAGTGGTTTCAAAGTCGATGTCGACCGTGCCAGCCAACGCATAAGCTACCACCAGAGGAGGGCTAGCCAGATAGTTTGCTCGCGTGTGCGGATTCACTCGGCCTTCGAAATTTCTATTGCCGCTAAGAACGGCCGCGGCAACGAGATTTCCTTCGGTAACAGCATTAGCAACCGGTTCAGGTAACGGACCACTGTTTCCAATGCACGTAGTACAACCGTATCCGACAACATTGAAACCTAGCTTTTCCAAATCATCGAGCACTCCCGCCTTCGTCAGGTAATCGGTCACCACGCGTGAACCGGGTGCGAGGCTGGTTTTGACAAACGGATGAACTCTTAACCCACGGGCAACTGCTTTTTTGGCAAGCAATCCTGCACCGATCATGACAGAAGGGTTGCTTGTGTTCGTGCAAGAGGTGATGGCAGCGATGACGACCGCACCATGACCAATTGTACTTTGCTGGGTGTCTTTGACGGTTGCACTCGCGCTAAGCGTGTCGGATGGCAGTCCGAAACCTCGCTCTGCAATCGGTGCTGTAAGTGCCTTTTTAAACGAAGACTGTACGTTCGAAAGTGGCACACGGTCTTGTGGTCGCTTGGGACCTGCCACCGCTGGTTCAACCGTAGAGAGATCGAGATGGAGAACTTTCGTGTACTGCAAATCCGGGCCATGATCGAGTCGGAACAATCCTTGTTCTTTGCAATACCTTTCCACCAATTCGATTTCATCTTTAGTACGACCAGTGCGGCGCAAGTAATTCAACGTTTCGCCGTCGACTGGGAAGAAGCCCATCGTTGCACCGTATTCAGGGGCCATGTTGGCAATCGTTGCACGGTCTGCAAGCGACATCTTGGAAACACCTTCGCCGAAGAACTCAACAAACTTGTTAACCACACCTTCTTTTCGAAGGATTTCTGTAACTCGAAGAACCAAGTCAGTAGCCGTCGCTCCCGGTGCAAGTTTTCCGGTCAACTTCATGCCGACAACTTCCGGCATCAGCATGTAAAGAGGCTGTCCAAGCATATTCGCTTCTGCCTCAATGCCTCCGACGCCCCAGCCAAGAACTCCCAGACCATTGATCATGGTCGTGTGCGAATCGGTACCTACTAAGGTATCAGGGAAAGCGACAGGGCCGACGTGGTCCTTCCCTTGAAAAACGACCTTCGCAAGAAATTCAAGGTTTACTTGGTGCACGATCCCTGTATTAGGTGGCACGACTCGGAAATTCGCGAGAGCCTGTTGTCCCCATCGCAAAAATTCGTAACGTTCTCGATTCCGTTCAAATTCAACAGTCACGTTTTTCGTAAGTGCATCCTCCGTTCCAAAGTAATCGACTTGGACTGAGTGGTCGATTACCAAATCCACGGGGATCAATGGATTGATCTTTTGAGGGTCGCCACCGAGTGCTTTCATACCATCGCGCATTGCAGCAAGGTCGACAACGCAAGGCACGCCGGTGAAGTCTTGTAGAACCACGCGAGCCGGTTTGAATGGCACTTCAAGTTCTGCAGGTTTCGCTGCGTTCCATTTTGCAAGATTGATCACATCATCTTGGGTAACTTGATAACCGTCGCAATTTCGCAAGACAGCTTCTAGCAGAACCCGGATCGAGAATGGGAGAGTCGCTATGTTGGCGATACCGGCCTTTTCAAGGCGATCGAGTCGGTAGATACCGAGATTCCCTTGGGGAGCGTTGAAATGGTCTCGAGCGCCGAACGGGTCCACAACTTTAGTAGGAGCAGCCATGTTTCCTGGAGTTGCAACAGAGGTTTTGATCGTAGGTTACAGCGACTTACGTCGCTCTGAATTGGGACATTGTAACGTAGGCAGTGGAATCGTGAATGGCGTAATGAAAAACGGCCCGCGGAAATCCGCAGGCCGTTTCGCATCGTTCGTTCACCGCATGTACTTCAAAGAAGCGTTTTGTGCGGGACTTCTATGTAGAAATTATTTGCAACCGCAAGGAGCGGCGGCAGCAGGAGCTGCAGAACCGCAACCACCGCAATCGGATCCCGAACCTGCAGCTGCACCCGCTGCGGCACCGCCGCAACCAGCACCTACTGCGGAACCAGCACCTACAGCGGAACCAGCACCAACGCCAGCACCAACAGCAACGCCGTTGGACCAAACTGGAACGCTAACCGTTTGAGCAACCATCTTGCAAACCGTTACGTCAACTTCTTCGGTGACGGTCGATGGAACTTGAACGGTGTACTTTTCAACCTTCTCTTCGGTTACGTTGTCGTAAACGGTAACGTTGTAAGTACGTTCCTTGGTTTCTGGAACCATCACCGTGCTGGTAACGTCCTTCGAGCGGCTTTCGGTAACCATCTCGGTAACGTTCTTCATACGGGTCTTGGTTTCGGTGTCATAAACAACCTTGGAAACCGAGCGAGTTGCTTGCTCTTCAACGACGCGAGCAACCTTGCTGGTTACTTGGCGGTCTTCGGTGGTCATGACCGTCTTGGAAACTGGACGGGTCTTCGTTTCGGTCGTGTAAACGGTCTTGGTTACAGGACGTGTACGAGTTTCGGTTTCGTAGGTCGTCTTGGTTACAGGACGTGTACGCGTTTCAGTCGTGTAGACGGTCTTGGAAACCGG
Organism: Pirellula sp.; assembly: GCA_044344575.1. Lineage (GTDB taxonomy): Bacteria > Planctomycetota > Planctomycetia > Pirellulales > Pirellulaceae > JBKCUI01. The sequence continues at coordinate 5,873 of JBIJCS010000012.1, forward strand.
ACGAGTCTTCGTCTCGGTGTTCATAACGGTCTTCTTGACAGTGCGAGTACGTTGCTCGTCGTTGTAGGTAACCTTGTTCACCGTACGAGTACGGGTTTCGGTGTTCATCGAGCACTTCTTAACAGTTCGATAACGGGTTTCGGTCGTGTAGCTGACCTTCTTAACCGTCTTGGACTGAACTTCGTCGCGATACAGAGTTACGTTGTAGGTGTACTCTTCGGTGCTGTTTTGGTTTTGGTAGGACGTGTATGGAACTTCTTCCGTTACGACGTTAGGAACCCAAACCTTGCGGCAAACGGTACGAGTTGCAGGAGCTGCGGATCCGCATGGATCTGCAGCAGCGGCGCCGGAAGCACCACCGCAACCGCCACATCCACCACAACCACCGCATCCGCCGCCACAACCGTTGCTAGCAGCAGCGCCGCCGCATCCGGAGCTAACAGCCGAACCGCAACCACCGCTAACTGGAACTTCTTCCGTCACGGTTTGGTACGATCCGAGGTCCTTGGTTACCGTCCGCATGGTGGTAACAGGAACACGACGGCAAACGTTGCGAGTGCCAGTACGTTGTTCGGTGTAAGGAACCTTAACGGTGTAGTTAACAACTTCGTCGGAGTAAACCGGGACTTGTACCGTGTAAGGAACTTGTTCGTCGGTATAAACTGGAACTTGAACCGTGTAAGGAACTTGTTCTTGAGTTGTTACAGGAACCTTGACCGTGTAGGTTTGTACTTCGTCAACGGTCGTTGGGACTTGAACTGTGTAGGAAACTTCTTCGGTAACGGTCGAAGGAACTTGTACCGTGTAAGAAACTTCTTCAGTTACAGTCTTTGGAACTTGTACTGTGTAAGAAACTTCTTCGGTAACGGTCGAAGGAACTTGAACCGTGTAAGAAACTTCTTCGGTCACAGTCTTTGGAACTTGAACGGTGACGGTCTTGGTAACGTCATCGTAAACGGTCTTCTTGACCGTGTATGGAACTTCTTCAGTAACCGTGCGTGGAACTTGAACCGTGTAGGATTCTTCCACTTGCTTGGTCACTGGAACTTGAACGGTGTAGTCAATCTTCTTGACTTCGGTCTTCGGTACTTGAACCGTGTAGGTCTCGGTCTTGCTCTCAGTACGTGGAACGCGCTTGGTCACATTGTAGCGACGCTCACGTTCTTCGGTGCTGTATACGGTCTTGTTAACAGTTCGCTTTTCGGTCACTTGGGTTGGAACCATCACAGTTCGCTCAACATAAGTGATCTGCGCGCCGCATCCTGCTGCACCAGCATCTCCACCAACAATTCCGCCGCCAACAACACCACCACCAACTGCAGATCCACAACCAGCAGCGACGTGGGTGCTGGAAGCAGCATTTCCACATCCGCAATCACCAGCGAAACCTACACTGGCCCCAAGAATTGTGGCCAACCCAAGGAAAAGCCCTCGGCGAAACTTCATAGCAGTATCCTCACAGTAAAACGAATCTTTTTGGCCACTCGGCCGGTACAATACAGGGCGGCTTATTTCGACACTCGAAATAGCCTAAACTCACGATGCAAACCACGGTTTTCAAGTGCGGGAGTGCCGAACCGTGGCTAAGCTTTTTCTTAGACGGAGAGCCCCGCAATCTTCCGGGCATGCGTCGAAGTTTAGCTAGAAAAAGTTTCCGTGGAAGTAACATCTTCAAAAATCGATACATTTTTCCAAATCCGAAAAGTCGAATGTCCCTCAAGACCGTTACAACCTGTCGGAGTTTGAAAAATACTAAGTGTTTTCACTCTTTTTGCAAAATAGTTGTCAGGGTCCTCGCACCAAATCCCGGGCCCTTCGATGATGTCATGCACACCCCTTTGGGATAGAATGATGGTGGGAGGGCTTGACAAGAAGTATCTCCCTGTTCGATTGTCGATCCCACTGAATACAACCCAAACAGACATGTCGAGCCCTATGATGCTCAAAAAAACCAAAACTGATCATCGCTTTAGCTTCTCTAAATTCGAAACGAAACGCCCCACTGCAGTCTTTTCAATCCTTCTTTGGATCGGAAGCTTTTGTGTCGTGGCGAACGTGTATTCCCAAGACCGACTCGCTCCACCTGATCGCTCCAAACCATCCACAGATGCACAACCTCCCAAATCAGAAAAACAATTGGCGGAGGACCGAAAAGCACGTGACGCGGCCAGAAAACGCGGGGAAATCACCTTCGATGATCTGAAGTTCGATATCGAGAAAGGTGGCGAATTCAAAAAGGAAATGATCACCAAAGAAATCGAAGAGCTTAACAAAAAGACGGTCAAGCTTCGGGGATTCATCCTCCCGACCTCCGTCTTCCAACAATCCGGGATCAAACAATTCGTCTTGGTGCGCGATAACCAAGAATGTTGCTTCGGCCCAGGTGCTGCCCTCTATGATTGTGTCATCATTGAAATGCAAGCTGGGAAAACCGCTACCTTCTCGACCCGCGTCGTATCGGTAAAAGGAAAACTTGAAATTGATTCTGAGTCGTTCCAGTATCCAGACGGCGGACACTATGCGATCTACAAAATGACCGCCGAAGAAGTCAAATAAGCTTCCCTAAACGAAGCTTCACTCGACGCGTTTCTCCCCCTCACTTAACTTTGCCATGCTAAACGCGATAGAACCACATTCCTCACGTCGACGTTTCCTCCGGGGCTTAACAACAGGAGCAGCCGCTCTCACGACGTGCAACTCGTTGCGAAATACCTTCGGCATAGATCCCTTCTCCCGATTAACACCTAGTCGCATGCGACTGAGCCTCGCCGCCTACTCACTGCGCGATTACCTCAAAGGGAACAAAGACGGATGGGACTTGTTCAAGTTCGTGGACTACTGTCACGAGCAAGCCATTGATGGCGCGGAGATCACCAGTTACTACTTCCCTGCAGAGCTTTCTGATAGCTACATCATCGACTTAAAAGAACATTGCCATCGAAGAGGAATCACAGTCTCCGGTGGAGCAATTGCTAACGATTTCTGTCAATCGAACGACTCGAAGCTTCAACGAGATATGGATTCTGCAATGCTCTGGATTGATCGGTATGCCCTTCTTGGAGCAAACGTAATCCGCGTGTTTGCAGGGAATCAGCCCCAAGGCGTATCGTGGGAACGAACGCTTGATCGTTGCGTGGAATCCTTGGAAACCCTTGCAAAATATGCTCACCGCAAAGGAATCTACCTTGGACTCGAAAATCACGGCGGTGTAACAGCAAAGGCCGAAGGACTCCTACAAATCGTAAAACAAGTCAATGCACCGAGCTTCGGTGTCAACCTGGACTCAGGGAACTTTCGTTCTACAGACGACCCTTATCAAGAACTCTCTCAAATAGCTCCCTACGCGGTCAATGCACAGATCAAAGTCGAAATGTTTCCCAATGGGAAAAAGGAACTGGCCGACTTGGATCGCATTCTGAAAATTCTCTCGGACGCTAAGTACAGCGGATGGGTCGCATTGGAGTACGAAGCCTCAGAGCCACCCTTAGAATCGATCCCCGTTTGGCTATCCAAGCTAAAAAAATCGCTTGCTTCTTTGACTTCGTAAGATCTTGAACTAGCTTTCTCTCAGATCGTCCCTGACCTACCCCCTGCCCTTCCTCCGAATACCAACCTGCCCCCTATGGCTTCATCGCTTACCAACAACTCCCAGTGGGGAGCCGGAAACGAAAATGGAGTCCGATCCTTCGGAATCCTCGAAACCAAAGGCTGGACTGCCGGCATGGTATCGCTCGATACGATGTGCAAATCTGCCAACGTGCAAGTATTGCAAGTCGAATGGAACGATATGCTCGGTGCCGTTATTAAAATCGCAGGTAGTTCTAGCGATGTGCAATCTGCAATCGAAGCTGGAACGCAAGCAGCCAAGAGGATGGAGCAGTATGTCGCAAGTCACACTATCAATAGTCCGGACCGCGATGCATTCTCGGCGATGATCAGCCCTCCGGAATACAATGTATTGATCGAACAAGCTGTTGTTAAATTTCCCCTTTCGGATGAATCGGTTATGTCCCAAGCGAATGGTCAAGCTCTCGGTTTTATTGAAACACAAGGATTCACGGCAGTCTTCGAAGCTATCGATACGGCGTGCAAAGCGGCTTCCGTCGAGGTTGTCGGCAAGGAAAAGCTCGGTGGTGGGTATGTCACCATCGTGATTCGAGGTGACGTCGCGGCAGTGAATGCTGCCGTCGAAGCCGCAAAACCAAAGATCGAAGGACTCGGCAAGCTCATCGCTGCTCACGTCATCGCTCGCCCTTCCTCCGCCGCCTTGGCCCTTCTGCCAAAGTAGCCGTTTCGACTAGTTGGTTTCGGACTAAACCTTCCGAGGTCACATCGCACAACTTACGCCGCCGGAAGCTGGCACGTAAGCCCGGATCGCATAGTCCATTACCATGCGGTGACTACTAAATCGCCATGCCAACGTACTGATGCTGTTGAACATCCTTTGAATCCAATCACGCGGCAAGCCATCGCGGTCGCGTTCGTAATACAGTGGGATTACTTGGCTCTCTAACACGTCATACAAAGCTTGAGCATCCCGATCATCGGTGATTCGATCGTCCACGTGACTCGTTCCTTTTCCAATCGCAAATCCGTTCGTCCCGTCGAACGCCTCTGCCCACCATCCATCAAGGATGCTTAAATTTAAACCACCGTTAAGGATGACCTTCTGCCCACTTGTGCCAGAAGCTTCTAACGGCCTGCGTGGATTGTTCAACCAAACATCCACTCCTTGCACCATATGCCGACATACGTTGATGTCGTAGTCTTCCAGGTAAAGCACCTTCCCCGAGAAACGGGAGTCGCCACGTAAATTGGCTATCTCTTGTATAAAGCGTTTGCCGGGATCATCTTTGGGATGCGCCTTGCCCGCAAACACAAACTGCACCGGCCGCTGCGGATGGTTGACCATCGCTGCAACTCGATCTAAATCACGAAAAAGCAAATTCGCACGCTTGTACGTGGCAAATCGTCTGCCAAACCCAATCGTTAAAACAGACGGATTGCAAACGCCGCTTGCCATCGCAATGTGTTCTGCTGGTTCGTTGCGATGAGCCATCTGACGCGCTACGCGCCGCCGCACAAAGTTTAACAATAGTGCTTTGAGCGCATTGTGAGTCTCCCACAGTTCTCCAGCATCAACCTCGCGAATCACTTTCCAAACTTCCGGTTCACCCATTCTGGATCGCCAATCCGCTGGAAAGTGCCTGTCGATCAATTGCTGCATCTGCTCAGCAACCCAGCTTTCCACGTGCACTCCATTGGTGATATGACCAATCGGTACAGCTTGCTCCTCTCGATTTGGCCATAAAGTACGCCACATCCTCCGCGATATATGCCCATGCAATTGACTGACCGCGTTCGCTCGCGACGATACCTTCAGTCCCAAAACCGTCATGCAAAATGGCTCACTGTGATTCTCCGGATAAACCCGCCCTAAACCCATCAAATGATCGTGCGAAATCTGCAACGCATCGCGCAGCGGCCCTAAATGCTCTTCAATCAATTCATTCGAAAAACGATCATGACCTGCAGGAACCGGTGTATGCGTCGTAAACACCGTGGCATTCCTTACGTCATGCAACGCATCGTCAAAGCTCAATCCATCTTCTTCACGACGTAAACGAATCGCTTCCAAAGTTGCAAAAGCACTATGGCCTTCGTTCAAGTGATACGCACCCGGAGTGATGCCAAGTTGGCTAAGCGCACGGACTCCCCCGACTCCTAGCAGCAACTCCTGGCGTATCCGAGTTCGTTCATCCCCGCCGTACAATCGACTTGTCAACTCACGGTCTTCCGGACGATTCCCCTCGACATTGCTGTCGAGCAACAACAATGTGACCCGTCCAACCGCCACTCTCCATACATGAGCGGCCAACTCGCCAGACCGCGTATGCAATCGAACAACACAAGGCTCACCAGACTGCGTTCGAGCGAGTGCTAACGGCAGATTCTCCACACGCGATTCAATGTACTCCTCCGTTTGATATCCATCCGAAGTCAATCGCTGATTGAAATAACCATGACTGTAAAATAAACCAATGGCGACCAGTGGAATCCCCAAACCACTCGAACTCTTGACATGGTCACCCGACAAAACACCTAGCCCACCGGAATAAATGGGTAAGGATTCGTGAATACCAAACTCCGCCGAAAAATACGCAACCGGCTTACTCCCCAAGACGCCCGCATGCGTCTTCGCCCAAGTCTCGCTACTCCCCAAATATTCCTTCAATCTTCGGTAGGCATGGTTGATCCGACTTTGAAGTACTAATTCGCTTGCTCTAAATGCCAACGTTTCAGGCGTATACTCCCGCAATAAAGCAATCGGATTGTGATCTAATTCGCGCCAACGCACAGGATCAATGTCTCGAAACAATCGAACAACGTCAGGTTGCCAGCTCCACCAAAGGTTATTCGCGATCGCCAAGCACTTCTCGTAAATCCCATTTGCGCCTTCCTCGCCTAGACATAATGAGTCCAACGTAGCCCCCCCCAATCGCAATCGGTTGTCTGCAAATCTCCTCTCCTCATGTTCACTCATTATGTCCTCTTAACCCGTTGCGAAACTTACCGGAATGATCTCACGCGTAGCCACAGCTACCGTGTCACCGCTCGACAGAAAAGCTTTCCACGCCGACAATCCAAGGTTACACTCCGTTCTATCCCAATGTGTAACCCAACTCTAAAAGAATTGCTCGGAATCGTGCGACTTATTGACCTTCTATTAGATGGGTTACTACCCTCCGGCCTGCAACTTGGTGCCAATGCCCCGATACCATCGGATCCTAGCTCGCAACTCGCTTTGAAATTCTGGATGAATTCCCACCAGACGAAGGGGCACTCGGCCTCTGACTTTCCCGTCTTGGATCTGAAAGCACTCGTTCCCATCGAACCAACCGCAAGCACAGACCCAGCATCCCACTTGCTCTTTTATTCTGCTGTTGCATACCGGTCGTTGTCGACCGCTTTCATCCTTACCCAAAGAAGCGCGGCCCTTCGGCGAATCGAGTCGTCCAAGAACCCAAATACTGCATCATGGCTAAAGCACTATGCGCAACCTGACCACTGGATTACTGTTGGAATCAGCCATCTGACAACCAGTCGACAGCATGCTTCAGTCCCGGCAGTTCAAGCCACCGAAGTAAACAGCGAAATCTCTAATCTCACGAACCCATCGTCCTCCATGCATCTTCGAACCTGGAAGCTCTCTGGAATCGTCCCCTGGGTAACCGCGTCGACATATTCCGATGCCATCGTTGCCGGTGCCTGCGATTCGAAGAACCACCAATTGCAGTATCTTTTTTTAGTACCCACCAACACCCCTAAAATGGTGCGTGGGCCAGGAATGGATTTGCTCGCTCTGAGCGATAGCTGCACCGACGAAGTTCACTTGAACGATGTGGTAGTTACCGAAGGGAATCTTCTGCATGGTCCCGTCGAGAACGTCATGGCGGCGTCCCAAACCGCAGGAGCGGGCGGCTTGCAAACCAGTGCCTTAGCTCTTGGCTTAGCAGCCCGAGCTACCGATTGGATTCAAGAGCAATCACTACAACGACCAAGCCTAGAAATCCATGCGACCCATTTGAACGAACGCTGGACTCACTTGATCCATGAACTAATGAAAATTGCTCGTAACGAACCTACCAGCTTGCATGCAAACTCTCTACGAGAAGAATCCAATCGACTTGTTTTGCGAGCTACCCAAGCTGCGATGGCAATTGGAAAAGGAGCAGGATTTCTAACGAGCAACCCCGTATCGCAGTGGGCGAAAGAAGCGATGTTCTTTCTCGTCTGGAGTTGTCCACAAGGAATCGCTGATGCACACCTGTGCGAATGGACCGATTTTGATCGATAACACTTCCTCAACTGCTATGATTCCCATATCCATAAGCATACGATGAAGCAAATGGCGAACCACCACCCTTTTTTTTATCTCAAAAGGAATTCTCTGTGATCGGTGAAATCATCTCAGTTGGAGACGAACTAACCAGCGGCCAACGCTTGGATACCAATAGCCAATACCTAAGTCAACAATTAGCAGATCTCGGTGTAACCATTCGCCATCACGCAACAGTCGGCGACGTTCTCGCGGACAACATCGCCGCGTTTCGGCTTGCGGCTTCCCGCTCCCAAATCGTGATCATCAGTGGAGGCCTCGGACCAACTGCGGACGATTTAACGCGAGAAGCGATGGCGGAAGCGTTCGGTTTACCACTCGAACACCGAGAAGAAGCCATGGAACACATCACAAAACTCTTTCGCACACGCGGTCGGCCCATGCCAGAACGCAATCGAGTCCAAGCCCTCTTCCCGACCACCTCTCGAATCATCCCGAATCCTCACGGTACCGCCCCAGGAATTGACTTGACGGTCAATCATCAAGGAAACCAATCACGTCTCTTCGCGTTGCCCGGTGTCCCTGCCGAAATGATTCAAATGCTCTCCGAGACAGTTGTGCCAAGACTCATTTCCGAAATGGGCGTAGGAAAGTCAAAATGGTTTTACCACTCCATCAAACTCTTCGGGCTGGGCGAAAGTGACGTGGAAAAGGTCATTCCAGACCTAATCGCTCGGGACCGCATTCCGCGAGTTGGTATCACCGTTTCAAAAGCAACCATTACCCTTCGTATCGCTGCGGAATGCAACGATGAATCCGAATTCAAACAAAGAATCGAACCGACCGTTCAACAAATTCACGGTGCCTTTTCGGAATTTATCTTCGGAACCGGAGAACAAGACCTTCAAGACGTGGTACTTGAAAAGTTAGCTGAATTCCCAGCAACCCTTAGCGTTGTTGAATACGGATCCGGATGCTGGATCGGCCGTCTCTTCACCGAAGGAATTCGTAAACACACCCCCAACTCGCATCGATCAGGTGTCTCGAACTTGATTTGGGTCCCGGATACTGATCCCGTTCCCATCGAACAAATGGTCCAGCGCGCCAAACAATCCATTTCAGAAAATGGATCGGATTACGCAATGGTTGTAGGTGTCTATCCGCCAAGCCACAACATCGCCGCTTCAGATGGATTACCCACAACAAATCTACAAGTCGTCATCGCGAATAAAACCGGCTTAACAACAGAACACACAATCACCATCAGCGGTCATCCAGAACTGTTCTACCAACGACTTGCCAAGACAGCACTTTATACGTTGCTCAAGGAGTGGAAACATGTCTGAATGGACTTATGTAGCAAAGACTACCGACATCCCGGAAAACGAAGGCAGGGCGTTTCCTGTCGGCGATCGAATGATCGCTTTATTCAAGTCCGATGGAAAGTATTTCGCACTCGATGACTTCTGTCCCCATCAAGGTGCCTCGCTTGCCGCCGGTTGGATCCATGAAGGATGTGTCGCCTGCCCTTGGCACGCTTGGCGCTTTGCTCTCTCCGATGGATCTTGGACTGAAAATCCCAAGATCAAAACCGATCACTTCGCAGTCGAAGTTCGCGGCGATGACATCTACATCAACATTCCTTGACCCTTGCGAGCACGATCAGCACGCCATCCGCAAAGCTAGGAACCCAAATCGCTCAGCTCAATTGGCCATCCCAAAGCCCATTGCAATTGCAACTGAGCACGATTGAAGTTCGATACCGATTGAAGATAGGTTCGCTGCGCATTCTCTAACGCTTGGATGGCTTGCAGCACCTCAATCGGTAAGCCCTCCCCTTCTTTGATACGCTCCAAGTTTCGTCGATAAGAATCACGAGCCGATTCAATTGCAGACTGAGCGATAGTCCATTGCTCACGACGCATCGCAACTTGCACATTGGCTTCCGCAACCTCCTGCGCTATCTGATCCATCAACCGCAGTTTCGTAAACATCGCTTGCTGCACTTGTGCATTGCGTTCCCTCCGTGCCGCTCCCTCGCCCGCTCCGAAATTGCGCATTTCCCACACCATCATCGTGTCAATGTCGTAACGACCTGCAAATTGATCTGCGTTGCTTCCTAACCCACCACCGAAACTCGTCGTGCTAAACCCAAGCAATACACTCGGAACAAAGGGTGCCGTTTTCTCGCGTTGATAAGCTTCTCTTGCTGCCGAAACCAACGACTGCGATTCCTTCAACTCAGGACGCATGCCAAGTGCCGTAGAGATCAAGAATCCTTCCTCAGCAGCGTCTGGGCATAGATCCAGTGGCACCACCACCGTATCCTGCGGAACGAGCTTGGATGTCATCGGTAAACTCAGCGCTCTGGCTAGGCGTGTCGAGGCGATCTGCTGCTTTTCCCGCACAGCGATTTCACGAGTCTGCAACAGTGCAAATTCGGTGGCCGCCCGATCTGCATCGGAACGCAATCCCTGCCCCGCTCGGGCGTAATCCTCTGTTAGCTTGACAAGCTCTTGGGTACGCAACGAGGACTCACGATAGATTTCAACATCCTGGACCGCCTCCACAAGATCTACATACGCAAGGGCCCCGAGGAGCAATTGCTGATTGAATGTCGCCGTCGCGGCATGATCCCGCGCTGCGACTATATTCTTCGCGGTTTTGGGCAAAAAGATCGCATCAGCCAGATGAAACCTTGCCACAACCCCCGGTTGTGTCGGTGACCCTGCTGCAACCGCACCAGCCCCTAATCCATAGTTCATCGAATTGAGATTTACATCTACGATCGCACCTTGGACATCCTGGTAATTACCATCTCTCCTTCGGTAATTAAAACCCGTCTGGATGCTAGGTAACCACATCACCCGTGCGCGATCCAGTTGTGCGTATGCTTCTTGTACCCTCCAACGCGCATACCCAACAACCGGATGATCGCCACCAATCGCAGCGAGCGCCGAAGGGAGATTGATCGGTACTTCGACGTCCTCTCTGTCCTCGGAGGTCGCCTCTGTTGAGGTGTTCCCCTGCGTTGCTTGAGCATCCGCAGCTGCATCCATAGCCATCATGTCCGAATCGATCGCCTCTTCTACGCTGGGCGCCTTGATGGAAGTCTCCGTAGAGGTGGCTGGTGCCCCTGTAGTTTCTGTCAATGTAGACGCTCTGGCAGCAGCAAACTGCACAGCAGGTGTAGATTGCGATTCCTCAATTTGCCGTGAACCCTCGCGGGAAACCTGAGCTACGGTTTTTTGGCTAGCAAATCTTTGGCCGGAGCTAGCTTGGTATTTGGGTCCAACCGCGCAGCCCCATCCCATCAACATCCCAAGTGCGATGAATTCCGCAAAAGTACGTTGCAACCTCTCCATGCCTATTCCCTTCGGCAGCGGTACAAAGAACGCATTGAAACCCTAGGTTGCCGGTTTTCCTAATTGTTCTAAAGATTCTTCGGCAACCGGTAATCGCAAAGACAAGGTTTGTAGGGCGTGAATTTGAAATCGATCCGCAAATGTACCGTTCCGGTACGCTTAGGCAATCTAGGAAAAACGTTACACTAAGGCAGACCTGTAGGTTGCTTTGCCCCATACGATCCCTTGGCGTACTCAAACGTCCCCACCCCGCTCGGTTCACTCCGATCTCATACGATGCAATTGATTCTTAATGCGATGCGTCGCCCCGCCACTGTACTGGTTCTTGTGCTGAGCCTTGCTTTTGGATGTTTCCTTGCGGTCGGGCCATCTCTTTTTCAACATTTCAAACTACCCTACCCCGGTGGATTACCCAAAGGGATGGAGGTTGATGTTTTCCCAAAACTGAACCTCCCCGTGATTTATGTTTGCCAACCCTATGGTGGCATGGACCCGGCACAGATGGAGGGATTCTTAACGAACTACTACGAGTACCATTTTCTCTATATCAGTGGTATCCATCATGTGGAGTCTCGCAATGTCCAAGGAACGGCGCTGATGAAACTCTTTTTTCACCCGGAAACGAACATGGCACAAGCCATGGCGGAGACGATCAACTACGTGAATCGTTCCCAAGCGTTCATGCCCCCGGGGACCGTATCGCCGTTTGTGATGCGGTTTGATACCGGATCGGTTCCAGTTGGCTACTTAGTGCTCTCAAGCGATACACGCAGTATTTCGGAAATTCAAGACCTTGCGCTCTTTCGCATTCGCCCAATGTTTTCCAATCTTCCGGGCGTCTCCGCACCACCTCCCTTTGGCGGTAGTGCTCGATCGATCGTCATCACCGCCGATCCGAAAAAACTGCAGTCCTACAGTATGTCTCCTGATGAAGTGATCGTCGCACTCACCAAAGGGAATACGCTGAGCCCCTCTGGGAACATCCCTATTGGCGAAAGTTACCCGATCGTCCCCGTTAATTCGGTAGTGAAAGACCCGCAACAACTTGGGACCATTCCCATAAGAATGGGGGAGTCCCCAGTTTATTTGCGAGACATTGGAACCATTGCTGACTCAGCCGATGCGCCTGCTGGATACGCTCTGGTCAACGGACGTCGCGCCGTTTATATCCTCGCGACCAAACGTGCGGATGCGTCGACGCTGAACGTCATCAACAACATCAAATCCGCATTACCAAAAATGAAAGAAGCCCTCGGTGCGGATGGAGAAGGAATCGATGTGCGTTTCGAATTCGACCAATCCCGCTATGTAACCCAAGCGGTACAAGGGGTCGTCAGCGAAGGATTGCTCGGTTCCGTTTTAGTCGCAATCATGATTCTCCTATTTCTACGTGACTGGCGCAGTGCGTTTATCGTAATCATCAACATTCCAATTTCTCTTTTTGCCGCGATCGTTGCCCTATGGATCACCGGCCAAACCATCAACTTGATGACGCTCGGTGGACTAGCTCTCGCCATCGGCATTTTGGTCGACGAAGCGACCGTGTCGATGGAAAACATCCATGCTCATCTTCAACGCGGTCAATCGCTCGCACAAGCTGCCCGGGACGGCTCACTGGAAACCATCACTCCCCGCCTGCTAGCAATGCTCTGTATTTTGGCAGTTTTTATATCCTCTTTCTTTATGCAAGGAGCCGCGAGAGCTCTGTTCGTTCCGCTGTCACTCGCAGTCGGATTTTCAATGATCGCATCGTATCTCCTCTCCAGCACCCTCGTCCCTGTACTTGCTGTATGGCTCCTCAATGAAAAACACTTTCATCCCTCTGTGCATCGATCGCTGTTCGATTCGATTCGAACCTTGTATTCGAACATTCTCACTGTCCTGATCAAACTGCGTTGGCTCATTGTCCCAGCTTACTTGGTCGGAACGATCAGCTTGATCTCCTGGTTAACACCACAGCTAGGCAGGAATATCTTCCCAAGCGTCGACGCAGGGCAATTTCGTCTACGAATGCGAGCGACCGATGGAACGCATATCGAACGATCCGAAGCACTAGCAAAACAAGCCCTCCGACTGATCAGTGATGAACTTGGGCCAGAGAGCGTCTCCCTGAGTCTTGGTTATGTCGGGATGATTCACTCCAACTTTCCTGTTAACGCGGTTTACCAGTGGTCGAGAGGACCCGAAGAGGCAATCCTGTTTATCGAACTTGCCAAGTCCCTACATCTTCCTGATGAATCGGTCAAAGAACGGATTCGCAAAAAGCTCGCGGAAGAAATGCCAGAAACGCGGTTTTCGTTCGAACCCTCGGATATCATCAATGAAGTCATGAGTTTTGGGGCCCCGACTCCTATCGAAGTGGTCATCAACGGCACAGAATTTGCCAAAAATCGTGAATTCGCAGAGACTCTCCGAAAAGAACTTGCGACCCTACCTAGCCTTCGTGATGTTCAAATCGGACAATCGATGAACTATCCAACGGTTCAAGTAAATGTTGACCGTGAGAAGGCGGGACTTGCAGGCCTAACCCCCGTTGATATCTCTCGCGCCCTAGTCACTGCTACGTCCTCTAGCCGTTTTATCGTGCCAAACTACTGGGCTGATCCAAAGAGTGGCATCGCTTATCAAGTACAAGTCGAAGTACCAAGACCCGTGGTACGAAGTCCTTATGAGGTCGAGACCATCGGCTCAGTCGACCAATTGGGAAGCATTCCAGTTCGCAAAACAGAAACAGGGCAAGTTCTCATCCGAGACGTCGCGGCGATCGAGCGAGGTAGCATGCCGGGCCAATTCGACCGATACAACATGAAACGGCAAGTCACAATTACCGCGAATACGTCGGGGACAGATCTAGGTTCCGTTGCAAAACAGGTACAGGCGGCGATTCAACAAGCCGGTGAGCCACCGAAAGGTAGCTCTGTGGAGATTCGTGGACAGATTCCACCGATGCAGGAGATGCAAGATGGTTTAGGAATTGGCTTGCTACTGGCCATGGTCGCCGTATTCTTACTGTTGACAGCAAACTTCCAATCCATCGCTCTAGCATTGACGGCGGTATCCACCTTGCCAGGTGTCATCGCTGGTGTACTGGTGATGCTCTTTTTCACGAAAACATCTATCAATATCCAATCGTTTATCGGTTCGATCATGGCCGTAGGTGTCGCGATGGCGAACGCCATTCTCCTGGTTACCTTTGCCGAAAAGCACCGAAAAGAATCGCAGAGCACCCACCACGCAGCGATCAACGGTGCCGTGACGGGTGCAGCAAGCCGCTTGCGAGCCATCCTCATGACGAGCTTCGCGATGATCGCCGGGATGCTTCCTATGGCTTTGGCCTACGGCGAAGCCGGTCAGCAAAACGCCCCTCTTGGTCGTGCAGTGCTCGGCGGATTGATCGCTGCAACAATAACCACATTATTTGTACTACCACAGTTTTTTGTACTCACTCGCTCCAGAGCGAGTTTGAAATCGGCATCGATGGATCCAGAGGATCCCGAAAGCCGTTTCTATAGTCCCATACCCCCAAAATCGATCCCATAAACCATGAGCCATACCTACTCGAATCCAAAAAGATCGCTGCGCTCTGCGAAAATGTTTCATCGATTATTGCTTGCTAATACACTTTTGTTCACAACCCAAGGCTGTACGCCTCCGGAATCAAAATCAAACGAAACCAACGTTAAAGATTCACCCAGAACGATACTTTCCAATTCGAACTCTGCTAGCTCGAAGCTCGATCGGGTAACCGTTGGAAATCCAGTCAAAAAGACGCTTCGACTCTACACCGAACAACCCGGTCGTGTCGAGCCTTACGAGCAAACTCCAATCCTCTCAAAAATTTCGGGCTATATCGATGATGTCCAAGTCGACCTTGGAGATGCGGTAAAAAAAGGACAACTCTTGATATCGATCTCCGCCCCGGAATATCTCGAGCAGGTTCATCAGAAACAAGCTATTTACACCCAATGCAAAGCACAGGTTCTGCAATCGCAGGCTGCGTTTTTAGCGGC
The DNA here is from genome assembly GCA_044344575.1 of Pirellula sp. GTDB lineage: Bacteria > Planctomycetota > Planctomycetia > Pirellulales > Pirellulaceae > JBKCUI01. Next base: position 21,088 of record JBIJCS010000012.1, read on the forward strand.
AGAAGCGACCGCAAGATCGGCTCAAGCCGCTGTAGCAGAGATGAAGGCAAAACTGGCGAAATGCGAAGCAGACGTCACTCGCTGGACTTCGGAATCAGCCAGAATTCAACAACTCGTGCAAAGTGGAGCCGTAACAAGCAAAGTTGCTGACGAAACTCTCAGCGAGTTACAGGCAGCCCAAGCGACCAAACAAGAAACGCTTGCAGCCATCGAAACCGCGATTGCAAAAGAACAAGAAGCGATCGCAAAAACAGCAATCGCAAAAACCGACATCGAGGCATCTGAGGCAAAACTAAACGTAGCGTTGGCCGATATTGAACTGGCTGGAGCCATGGTCAGTTACACGAAAGTCTATAGTCCGTTTGACGGGGTCGTCACAAGTCGGAATGTTCATACCGGACACTATGTCCAACCAGCGGGCACTCCTGATGGTGCCGCGCTTCTGACAATCGCTGACATCCAAAGAGTCAGAGTATTCGTCAACATCCCCGAATCCGATGCACAATGGCTCGATGCGGGTTTCTCCAACCGTGACGCTGGTGATACCGTTCAACTAAATCTTGGAGGTCCCGCTGCCAAGACGATCCAATCTCGCATCACTCGCTCAAGCTTTCAACTGGATCGCCAAAGCCGAGCTATGACCGTCGAAATCGATTTGGATAACGCCGATCTTCGAGTCCTACCAGGTTCGTTCGTGACCGCAAAAATACTTCTTGAAGAACGACCCGATGCGATCACGCTACCTATCACGGCAATCGTCAAGAACAACGAATCCACTTACTGCTGCACCGTAATCGATGGAAAAATCCACCATACTCCCATTGCTCTCGGACTGCGTGTAGGGGAAGAAGTCCAAATTCTCTCTGGACTCGAAGGAAACGAACTCGTCGTATTGGCGCGAGCAAGCAATTTGCTCAAGGACCAGTCGATCGAGACCATCCTGAAAAAATGACGGTCTTCGTACCTTTAGTCACCGATCGAATTGCACAGCATGCGGAAGAAAACCGTTGGCCGAACATCGAATCATGTCTCGGTTTGGCCGTAACAAATCCTCAGGCTCCGCCTCGCTTGATCATCATTTCCCGTCCGCTGGACGATGGACATCAATGCGGCATGAAAACATCCCCTTTGGATCCCCTCGTTGCTCAAGTGTGTTTGACAAACTGGCAATCGTGCGCTGCGGAATCCCATTGAAAACCTCAGCATCGCCCCAATACACCTGGACCTCTCGATCGCAATCGATAAAAGTGTCACTCAGGAATAAGCTCAATTTCGACAGATCGCTTTCAACGATTCGGATCACTTGGCCATCACGCTCCACCCGAGTCAGACTGCGATCCGGAATAGGCCCATCCGTTCCAAGCCAATAGAAACGATGACCAATGACATCATCTTGCTTCCAGACAATCTTGTTTGGATATCGGTTACGCGAGTACTTCGTCATCCAGTCTAACGCTTCAGCATCCTGGCGATCCATCCAGTGTCCCTTACCTTCATGGATCTTGACGAAATGCTCGTAGCCGTTCGGATCCTTCTCGCGTAATCCACCCAGCAGCCCCTTCCATGATTCTGCAATCTCATTCCGCTTATATGCAGAATCTTTCTCTCCCATATGCAGGGTGAACGGTAGATTACGTAAACCCAACGGGGAAGTCTCGTTCGGATGCCCTGCCATCATCGCGGCAGCAGCAAAACGATCCGCCATCCGAGGTGCCAACTGATACACTCCATCACCCCCCGCAGAATACCCCATCAAATAAACGCGATCTGGATCGACATCTTCAAACAGTACCATGTCGGTGATCAGTCGATCAAAGAATCCATCGATGTGACCCTCGTGCCATAGATTCCAAGTGTTCGTGGGGGCACGGGGCGCCAAATACACCCCTTCCTTTGGTCGATACAACCGCTTTTGATTTTCATATTGACCGTCATTAACAGCAGCAGGTGCACCCCCTCCACCGTGCATGCTAATAAACAAACTGCGTCCCCCCTCTGGCTTATCCCCGAAAACCTTATAGTAATACGGCATCTTCAGCCCATTGATTTCTAAGATGCGTCCTTCTACTTCACCCTTGCGTTCTTCTCGTTTGCTTCTTTTGAATTCTTCAACCAACCGAGTTTCAACAAGTGCAGCAACTTCCTTCGTTAGCGGCTTCTTGGCAAACTCTTTATCCGCTAGTACACCACGGGTCTCGACGGGCAATGCATAGTAAGCATTCAGTTCACGCAACTCGTCCGGTTCGATTGGATCGGCTTGTTCCTGCGATGAAATTTCCCAAGTAATCAGTTTGGGCTTGTTGCCTAAGTCGAATACCACAGCGTACGATTCGTTTCCATTCTCAAATGCGATTCGGTACTTGCCACCTTCTTTTAAGTAATAGTGCAAATGATCGTTGGCATCATAGGACTCATCCTTGGTCGACCCAGAGGCCAAATCCCCATTGGCATCGCTGACCCTTACCTTGACGATCACCCGTTCCCCCTTGGACTTGTCGATAGCTCGCATGGAAACCATCTGCGTCCCCTCTGGGATCTTCTGATTGATGTTTGTGTACCGATCCGTGACGTTTACCGCATGGATGTAATCGATGGAAGGATCCCAAACCATGGGAAACTTCAATGGGGTCTTTTGAAAACTGACTGCGTAAATCGCATGCCGGCGATCGTCTCGTTTTGCTGTCGAAGCTCTGCCGATAAACCAAGCTTGATCCAATTGATCGCCAGAAGGTTCCGCAGCACCGGTAAAGTGCCATCCATTATCCCAAACTTCGATCCACGAATGATTTCCACTGTTGTCTGACCATAACGGGGTCCCGACAAAGCGAGCGGGGATCGCCAGGGCTCGACAAGCGTCTATCAAAAGGACGGAAAGCCCGGTACAGGAAGCGAGCCCGGATTGCATTGATTCATAAGGACTCTGATCCGCCTTGGCACGTTTCGTCGAGTACTTCACATTGACCAAGGGGAACAAGCGTTGATTCAACAATGCGGCGGCTTGCCCCGGTGTCTTGGCATCGGCGATCAACGGCAAGAAACGCTCGCGGAAGTCCTTCCGCCAAGCGTCCCGACGCTCGTTGATGTTTACATACGGCAAAATATTGTTGAGAAATATCTCTTGAGGGATTTTGTCCTTCCAAACGCTCGCTTCAAGGGACTCATGCGCTAGGCGTATCTCATCGAGCAGAAAATCTGACTTCAACGTTTTCAAATCCCTCGGCGGCATGTTTGCAATCAAGAATTCCGCCGATAGCCTCCGCTCCGCAGGGACTTGGTCTAAGACCTTTTGCAGTTCACTGCGGTTCTCTCCAGCAGCAATCAACGCTTCTTCAATACGCCCTGACTCAATGGTGATCGAACCTGTATCCGTCACGGCGTTGCTACGCTCCTGCCCAACCGCTTTGCCACTGTGCAAGCCATATGGGTTCGGACATAACAACAATCCGCCAAAGAAGAATGACCAAACAGCAACCGATTTCATTCGCAAAACCATCATTAAAAAATTCTATGTCTAGTGGAATTCAGTCTTTATTTGGCGCAAGCCCATCTTTTGCCAACACAAATCACGATCCAAATCAAATTTCAAATCAAATTCCAAATCGATTCCTTAGTTCTCGATTTTCGAGGCGTGGAAA